>CALLVY010000716.1 GCA_938015925.1 uncultured Saprospiraceae bacterium | reverse complement strand
GTTGCAATGATGGAAATCGGGATGGCGATACTGATAATTAATGTTGTTCCTATCCTGTGCAAAAAGAAAAATAAAACAACAACAGCCAATCCAATTCCCATTAATGCTGTTTCCTGAACTTCGTCTACAGCATTTTTGATAAAGGTGCCTTGGTTGGAAATTATTTCAAATTCATAGCCAGGTAAGGCACCTCTAATTCCAACTAATGCTTCTGATATTTCTTCTACAGCCTTGACTGTATTGAAACGATTTTCTTTATAAATAGATAAACCGATGCAACGGCGACCATTAACGCGGACAATATTTTTTGGATTTTTATTGGTGAATTTTGTTTCAGCAACATCCTTTAAATAAATTGGGGATTTTTTGTTAGTGCCAGTATTTTGTGCATCAGCGGTAGATCCGGTTGGAGGTAGTCCTTCTTTATACCCAATAATTAATTCATTAAAATCATCTTCCGTTTCCAACATCCCAATTCCTTTTACAGTATAATTTAATCCCAGGTCTTGTACACTACCGCCAGATATATTTTGATTATAGCTTTGAATTTTTTGGGCAATCGCATCCATCGTAATCTGGTACGCTTCCATTTTATATGGAAAAGGTTTGATCACGACTTCTTGTTCGAGCTCCCCAGAAAGAGAAACTTGAGCTACTCCTTCTAATCGAACCAATTCATTGCTGAGGTAATTTTCACCAACCTTACGGAGTTCATTCAGATCACTAATCTCTGGATGACTAATTCCGATCAACATAATTGGGGCACTATTCGGATCGTATTGCGTTACGCTAATTCGTTCTAGTTCTCCACCTTGATTAAAATCATTGAGTGCTTTTTGCAAATCGAGGAAAGCCTCATCCATATCTTTTTCCCAAGTATATTCTACGGTCAACTGTGCGGAACCAATACGTACTAAAGCCGACACCTGAGTGACGCCTTGCTGCCTCATTGTTAAGGCCTCAATTTGTTCTACATATTGTTTTTCGATTTCCTCTGGCGCTTTTTCTCCAGCAAGAATTTCGACAAAAAGACGAGGGGAATTTAAGTCTGGTAACAAATCAACTCCCAATCGGAAATAAGAAATGTACCCCAGAATGCAAATACCTAAAATAGCCATCAAGATGGTTACTGGATATTCAACCGCAAATCGTGTTAGTTTTTTCATTTTAATACTTTCACTTTGGATTTATCTCGAAGGGTTTCAAAACCTTTTACAACAAGTCGTTCGTTTTCTTCCAAACCACTAAGGACTTCAATCATATTGTCATTCTCAATTCCGGTTTCAATGATCCGTTCAATTGCAGTATTCTCTTCTACTACAAAAACTCGTTTACCTCGTTGGTCAGAGATGATAATTTCTTTTGGAATAATGATGATGTCATTTTTTTGCTTAACCTTGATTAAGGTTTTTACAAACATTCCTGGACGAATCAATAATTTTGAATTATTGAACCGAACTTTTGCTAAATATGTTCGAGTACTAATATCTATGGCTGGAGAGATTTCTGTAATCTTTCCTGAAAGGGTATCATCGGGTACGCTGTAGTTAGTTATTTGTACTGCTTGACCATTCTTAATTTCGTTCATCGTATTTTCAGGTAAGTTGACATCAATATACATTTTGGAATAATCCATAATCTTACCTAGCGGCGCGCCTTGCTGTATAATACTGTTTGGGGTGTAATGTGGAAATTCTACAAACACTCCAGAAATCGGAATTTCCATTTTCATTTTCTCCAGTCTGATTTGAGCATTTTCCAAATCATTTTTTGCGGTGGTAACTTGTAGCTCTGCATTCTTAAGTTCTCGTTCTGTGACTCCTCCTTTTTCAAAAACAGATTGTTGACTTAGGTAAGTTTTTTCAGCCAACTCTAAATTCATTTTCTTTGACTCAAGGCCAATAGCATTGACATATTCATTGTCCTTTATTTCCATAAATGCTTGTCCTGCTTTTACTCGATCTCCTAGTTTATAGGGACGATTATATTTTGGATGATTCTTCAAATGAAATTCACCACCCAACTTGGCATATATTTCCATCTCTTTATTTGCCATAGCATTTCCAGTCGCAATGGTGTAGCGAGATAGTTTATCGGTTTTTATTTGAAGAACGGATACAGGTGCGGCTATATCTATTCTTGGGCTTTCTTCTTCTGGCTGATCGCAAGCAAACAAGGTCAGCGTAATGAAAGTGATGAGGTAAATATGATTTTTCACTATTGTTTGTTTTTTTATTTTGAAAAATGACAAGCGTCTATGTACCTATAATTAATCTCTTGGTAAAGCTACCGAAACAGGTTCTTGTTTCTCCCAATCATACAAAGTCAATATTTTGAGATCAAGCAATTGGGTTTTAAAATTAATTAGTGAGCGAGCCAACTCTATTTTCTTGCTCGACAATTGAGTTTGAAATTGATTTAAATCAATACCTGATAAATCACCATTGATATATCTTTCATTATTGATATCGTAGGTTCGTTCTGCATTTTCTACATTCTTTCTGGCAATTTCGATTCGAGGC
>CALLVY010000715.1 GCA_938015925.1 uncultured Saprospiraceae bacterium | reverse complement strand
TTGGCATAATTGAAGCTCTCTTTATAATTATCAAAGGATTCACTGATTTCTTGTTTGACTGCTGATCTTTGGGCAGACAGGTTGAAACTTAAGGTAAGGGTAAGCGCTAGGGCGAAAAATAATTTCATATGTATTTTTTTTTGGGGAATAAAACAATGGGCCGTCACAAAATAAGTTCAAAAATTGCACCAGAGTATAGATTGTTTTTATTCCAATAAAGGCTAAGTTTAAAAAATGGCTGAAAAATATAGATTCCGCGGTTAAAACGAAGTTTTGCCTGGGAAAGTATGAAAGGTAAAAAAAAGAAAAATAAGCGCTATGTAAGTATTTTGTTTCTTTTAAAATCTAGCCCAAAAAAGGGGGAAATAAAATGGAATAAGCATAAAAAACAAAAGTCAAAACCAATTTTCCCTAGAGATTTGGTTTTGACTTTTGTTTCAATCCGCTAATTGGTGCTTTTGGAAAAGCAAGTCCGCGTAGTAGTTAAAAATAAGTTATTTTTTTACTTCTTTGCGTTCTTCAATGATAATACTGGTTGGACCATCGATGATTTGGGCCTCTGTTCTTCGATTGATTTGGTGAGCAATTTCCTGTAAATCTTTGGTCCCCAAAGCTCCGACTAAATCATCGGTCAGTACACTGCCAAATGTTAAGAAGGAATGCTTCGAAGCCAATTTGTCATTGATGGTTTTTGGAGAAGTTTCCCCATAGCCTTTGGCCACTACTCTTTCTGGAGTGATTCCTTTGTTCAGCAACCATTGTCGGGCGGACTCCGCTCTTCTTTGCGATAGCGACAAATTATAGGCTGCCTTACCTCGCGAATCCGTATGCGATGATAATTCAATAACCATACTTGGATATTTATGGAGTAAACCCAATAAAAACTGAAGGTCGATTTCAGCATCCTGGCGGATCGCAGCAGAATTATAATCGTAGTAAATATTTTCTAAAGAAATCGGTTCTTCTCTGGTGATGGTGACGTATTCTTTCTCTGGTGGTGGCGGTGGAATCGCTACCAAGTTTAGTACTTTTTCAATGGTCGTTGATTGCGCCAAACCCACCGTATTGAATTCTGCGGAAGCAGGCTTATAGCCTTTTAATTCTGCGACCAATTTAAAAGCCTTTCCAAGTTCTAAAGGAAAAGCCAATGGCGCATCCGCAGATACCTTTTGGGAAGAGACCAAAGTAGGCAGACCATTTTCCATTGAGAACAATTGAACGACTGCTCCCTGTAATGCTTTTTGGGTTTTGCCATCCATGGCGCTCGCTAATAGATCAACATTGACTTGCTCGATGCTGATGGTATAGATATCATTGCAACAGGTTTTGCTTTTTAGAGAACGGGATCCTGAGTCAATTCGATTAGAAGCCAAAAGCCCATTGGCTCCTGCTTCATCCATCATAAAAGAAAGATCATCTGCACTTGAATTATAACCGGGGCCCATATTTCCGACACTACTCCAGCTACTCCCATTCCAAGTTGTTTTAAAAACATCTAAGCCGCCCATTCCGGGATGCCCAGTAGAACTAAAGTATAGGTTTCCATTTTGATAAAAAGGAGTTTCTTCTTCTCCTGCGGTATTAATGGAAGCCCCTAGATTGACTGCTTGTTCAAAAGTATTTCCACCATTAGAGTTGGCATAATAGATATCATAGCCCCCATAACCACCTGCTTTATTCGAAACAAAAAACAAAACCTTTCTACCAAATAATTCTCCAACAGCTGGAGACTTCACCAAGAAATCACCGTTGATACCTTCTATTTCTTTTGCAGCCGTCCAGCCATCGCCATTTCGAGAAGCGGAGTATAATTTACTTTCTTTTAGTTTATTGCCTTCCATCAATAATTGGCGTGCGAAGAAAATGGTTTCTCCATCTGACGAGAAAGTCAAATTGCTATTATAGTAACCTGGGCGATTGATATTTTTATCGAGCACTTTTGCGGTTCCCCAAGCATCGCCTTCTTTTTGGCTTACCAAAATTTTTGCACCAAAATCATTTCGATTGCTTTGAGTTAATTCTACAATTTCCTCTTCCCCAAAACTTACAAAATAAAGTTCTTGTCCTTGCTTTTGCAAATAGGGAGAATACTCAGAGCTTTTTGAATTGATATTTTTACCGGCATTGGCGATGGTCATTCTTTCATCTTGTTTGGCAGTCATCGCAACTGCTGCACCTTTTTTTTCTGCTTTGGCCAGAGCGGCAAAAGGATGATTGCCAGCTTCTCCCAAAAACTGATCAAAGACATCAATCGCTTCCTGGTATTTGCCATTCATCTTTAGTACTCTCGCATAATTAAATCTGCGATCATAGGTATCGGGTGCATTGTTCTTATATATTTTTTTATAAAAACTTTCTGCCTTTTTATAATCTCGCAATTCCAAATTCAGGTCTGCGATTTTCACTACCAAGGCAGGATCTCCTGTAGACTCATAAGCTTTTTCGTACCATTCTAGTGCTTTGTAATAATTGTATTCTGCCATTGCTCGCTCTGCGGTTTGGAGCATTACCGGAGGAGTGATTTTATTGAGTGGCTGGGCATTGCTGATTCCTAAAGTGAATACAAAGAGTATGGAACTAAAAAAATATCTTTTCATCTTTTGATTTTTTCGTACTAAATGATTTGATGGAAACCGACCGAAGGAAGGTTCATAAAATAAACCGACTGAAAGAAGGTTCACGAAGTAAATAAACTCCTCACTAAGTAAGTGACGGAACGAAGTACCAATCCTATAAATTAGGACAAAGAATAACCGTTTTCACAACGGGTTGTTTATAATTCCGAGCGATGTAGGACGCAGCGATTTCAAAAGCACCACCGGTCTTTACATTTCTTAAATTTGAAAATGTCATGTCATAACTCAAAGCAACTTTAAGTCCTTTTACATCTATTCCCAATAAAAGTTCTCCAGCATCTTTAAAACGATAGCCCAAACCAAAATTCAATCGGATGTCTTGATCTTCTTTTATTTTATATCCTCCCCAAGCTTGCAATTGTACTTGATTGGCTTCATTGAGATTGGTATAATAAAGAGAAGGGGAAAATCGGAAGCGCGGCTTGATGTCATATTCTAATTGAGCGTGACCTTGAAAACGCATATTCAAATTCGCATCATTGGCATTAAAAACAGAAAGACTCGGTTTTAAAATGTGCCCAAGTGATACGCCAAGATTATAAGATAGTACGTCAGAGACTTTGGTCTTTAATCCAATTCCTGCATTTAAGTCAAATGCACTACCATCCATTCCCATCCCACTATTGGCACCAGTACCTAATACAAATTCTCCATCAATACTATTGTACTCATCTCCAAATTTGATATCAGGATTGTTCAAGTCAATTTTACGTTGTAAGGCACCACCTTGTAGACCAAAGGACAAAACCGTTTTCCCTGCCTTATCCATCACATGATGCAATCCAACAGAAAGTAGAAAAGACCCCGTCTGCAAACCAGCGATTCCCGCTTTGTCTTGATAAGCCATAATCCCAAAGCCTAACCAGTCTCGCTTCTTTTTTCCAATCAGCAATAAAGGAGCATCAGCATAAAACATCGGAGTGGTAAAAGTCCCACTTCCCAATACACTTCGATACTGGTCGCGATAGATACCACCTACCCGAAAGGAACCTTCATATCCTCCGGTAAGAGCCGGATTTAAGGTCATGGGAGAATGATTGAATAAGGAGAAATGAATGTCTTGCGCCTGCAAACTTGCAAGCCCCAGACTACTGACAAACAAAAGAACAATAAGTAAAGCTTTTTTCATCTTCGGTTTATTTTTAGCTGATTGTGTGGTTTGTTTTATAAAAAAACTATATTTTTTTTACACTAATTTCTATGTTAAACAAATGCTCAATATTACCTGAGCGGATATTTTTATTACTAATATTGTATCAAGACATCTCCAGTCAGAATTTCTCTAGAACCATCCAATAATTCTATTTCTACCAACCAGGTAAAAACAGCTTCATTGAGCCTATCTTCATCTAAGAGTCCATCCCATCCCGCAGATTCGTCATTCACATCAAATTGATAAGCACCATGTACCTGACCTCCCCAGCGATTAAATACTTCAAATTTTATCACCTTGTTGATACTTCCTTCCTTTCCATACACCATCAGAACATCATTGATTCTATCTCCATTAGGAGAAAAAGCAGAAGGAACATAGACGGATACCTGACGGTTGACCAACAGTAAAATATGGCCTTTGGCCCTACAACCATTCTCGGCAAAAATCTCTATGGTATATTCTTGGCTGTACTCTGGATTCGCCGTTGGCGTCAGACAGTCTATGCAAGACAAACTATCGATTGGGCTCCAAAGTATAGAGTCGATGATGCTATTGGAAAAATTAATTTCTGTTGGAAAGACATAAGACTCTCCAAGTATAATTTCATAGTTGGGTCCAAGGGTAATGATCAACTCTTGCGGCTCAATCATCACCAAGCTATCACTCACTTCACAACCAAATGCATCTTGAATCGTATAAGGATAAGTCCCTCCAGATAAATCAAAAAAGAAAGGCAGATTTTGTAAAATTGTATCTTCACCAAAGGCATAAGAATAAGGCCCCGTTCCACCCTCTACTTCAAAAAATACTCTTCCATTCTGAGCACCAAAACAACTAATTTCCTCAATTTCAAAATCAACCTGAATCACATCAGGCCCATTCACCTCTACAGAATCAGTTACCGCACAGCCTTGCGGATCCAAAGCCATCACGACATATGTTCCAGGACTCAAACTATCTAAATCCTCTGTGGTCGCAGCAAAGCCATTTGGCCCGGTCCACTGATAAGTTATTCCAAAACCACCACTAGTACTCAAATCTATAGAACCATCATTTTCATTGGAACAACTCAAGTTCTCTACATCAAAAATTAAAGAATAGGGTGCGCCTTCTTCGATGGTCACAGTAGTGGTGGTCGTACAATTATTTGCATCGCTAACCGTTACCGTATAATCTCCTTTTGGCAGATTGGCCAAATCCTCTGTTAGTGATCCATTCGTCCAAACAAAAAGATAAGGGGACGCTCCACCTATTACGGTTAAATCAATTGTCCCTTCACTTTGTCCGGTGCAGCCAGCACTTGTTTTGGTCGCCCCCGCTTGTAATTCCGGTGGTTCTGAGATAGTGATACAACCTGACTGTTCACAACCATTGGCATCCGTGACGGTGACACAATATTGCTGAGCAGCCAAAAGAGTAATAGAGGGCGTAGTAGCCATATTGCTCCAAAGGTACGTTTCTGGTCCAGTGATATTCATCACCGTGGCATTCGCCGAGCCATCGGATTCGCCAAAGCAACTGACCTCCGTTTGAGTCAAAACTAAAGCAAAGGTATCTGGGCTTACTAAAATTGCCGAGGTATCAAAAGTACAGCCATTCATATCGGTGACTGTTACAAAATATTCTTCTCCTCCCAAGTTGATGGCAGAATCTAAAGTAGAAGCTGCGGGATCAGACCAGAGGTAATTATAAGGCATCGTTCCGCCGCTTGGAATCACCGTGGCTTTTCCATCCGTGGATTGAGGACAAAGCGGATTTTCGAAAGTAATATTTCCGCTTAGCTCTGTAGGTTCATTAATTGAGATGGACCTTACTGTGGTACAATTATTACCATCCCTTATCGTCACTTCATAAGTTCCTATGCTTAGAGCAGTTGCGCTAGCGGTAACTTGACTCCCTGCATTGACATCCCATAAAAAAGTATAGGGACTTGTGCCACCACTTGGAGTGACGGTTGCAATTCCAGTGCTTTCTCCATTACACAATACATCAGTAGAATCTGTAGTGGCCGTTAATAAGGAAGGCGCTTGGATTGTAATATCTCCTTGTCGCGAACAAGCTCTGGAATCGGTCACTACGACACTGTGAAGTCCTTGTCCCAAACCAATCGCAATAGAATCCATTTGTAAACCACCGTCCCATGAAAAAGTATAGGGAGGTGTACCTCCAATGACGACTACGGTTGCCGCAGCATTGGCATCACCAAAACATTGGAGCGTATCCATCAAAACCATATCCAATAAAATGGGATTGGGTTCTAAAATTTCTATCTCAATAGTTCGAGAACAACTCATTGCATCAGATACCATGACCTCATAAATTCCTGGGGCCAAATTATCAAACATTCCAGTGCTGTTACTCGCAGCATCTAGGGTGTAAACAAAGCCTCCTACTCCACCCACACCAGAAACCAATACGGTACCATCACTTCCACCAGTACAAGACACCGCTTTGATGCTGTCGACTAATAAATCGGGTACTGCGCATATCGGGGTAAAACAAGTTAGCGTATCACTTTTCACTCCACAACTAGATATTCCACGTACTTCAATACTGATGGTATCTCCTAATCCTAAGCCATCCATCAGTTGAGAAAAATCGCCATTATTTGGAAGCATCCAACCTCCTCCATCAATGTTTACCTCATAGCCCGTAGAACCGGGAAGCGTATCCCAGGCAAACTTGATACTGCTATTGGTGATGGAATCACAATTGATTTCGGGGGGCTGAAGCGTATCCAATACCGCTATTTCTATAGAGTCAATAATTCTACATCCATAGGTATCTGATACTTCCAATATATAAGTCGTACTATCTGGCGGAACCATGTCGACCATCGGGCAGTCGGCACAAGTGATATTTAGGTCAGGGGTCCACTCATAAAAAATATCAAAGATTTTATTGAAGGTAATCGTCCAGTCTATGATTTCTCCATCAAAACCTGGCGAGTCATCTGAAACTAATAATTGCCAAGTTCCATTGGTAGGTCCGCCATAAAGATCAGACCAAGGTCCTTCGGGCAACCAATCGCCTGTAAAGGGAGCGGCACTCCCCGGAGCAACGGGCCCAGGAAAACTGATCACGGTCGTAGCATCTTCGGTAAAACAAGCGTCGATATAATCATCTTGATCTGCGCCATTATCTGTTGACAATTCAATAAACTGACCTCCGGGGGTAACTAAGAAAATATCCAGGTCATCGACCCAACGGTGTTCAATATTGATACAAACCGATTGAATGACTCCGGGGCCTAATAATTCCGGGAAAATTCCGACTACTTCAATGTCTGAAGATCGGGCTACAAATTCCGTATCAATCGGTACCACCATACTATTGGTAAAACTTGCCGGAGGTGGAATTGGTACCGGAAGCGTGACATCTTGAAAAACAGTTTCTCCTGGACAGATGATGGTATCTTCGATCAGCGGAGAAGGCAGCAAAGGATTGTCTGCTATTTTTACTAGAATGGTATCTCGGGTACAAGGATTGAGTTGGATATCAATGAAGATGGTTTCTTCTCCTTCGACGATTCCGTCGTTGATTGGAATGACGGGGATCGTAATCAAAGTATCTCCTGCGGGGATAAAGATATCGGAAGCAATCGTTTCATAATCTACTCCGTTGATGGCTGTTCCAAAAATCGTATAATCTAGCGGGAAATCATTTTTAGGGGCAACTGGAACTTCAAAAGTAAGAATGGCTGGTTCGCAACCTTCTGCTACGGCTCCGTCCAAGCTAAGGGTAGAGGCGACCACATCCAAGGTCCCTGTCCCAAAACTTTTAGCTTCTAAAAAGACGCCTGAATCCAAAGCACCATCTCCTACATCTGACACCGCTAATTTAATCGTGTAGGTTTCACAAGGCATGACAATCGCTCGTGCGGTTAAGACCGTAGTCAGCCCATTGTATACGGGCTGGGTAGGACCGTTATTGTTGACGTAAAATTGACTGTTAGCGAGGGAACCATTTGGAGGGTCACAATTGGCTGGTGTTCCTTGAGAACCGACCATACCAGAGTTGAGGTTATTGATGGTAACGGGAAGATTGGTGCCTGGGATTAAAGCGATATTGGCGCCATTGTTTTCAAAGGGGCCAGTAATTCCGGGACCGGAAATAAAGAAACCAAAAACATCATTGAAATCGCTACAAACATACACTGGATATTCTTCCGATGCAAAGACATACTTAAATTCTAAGGTATCAGAAATGGGAGTAAAAGTGATCGTAAAGATAGCCAAGTCTCTTACTACATCCGAAGCAACTTGGGTGACGTCTGGATCACTGGCATTGCTACTCGTAGGATTACTGGCTCCAGCGTTTCCATTGGCTTCGGAACCAACAATACCTGTCAAAGTATTAGAAGCGGCTCTTCCCGAAGTCATCACGATCCCTCTTTCTATTCCTATAGCGGTATTCCCATCTTTAAAAAAACCGATGGCCGCATTATCTCCTTCAAACTCGACATTACTGACTTCCACTCCTGATCCGAGGAATACATTTCGAATCAGATTCTCTGCATCTAAAGGAGGGGTATTCGCATCCAGCACCTCCATCTGAGCAGGAAGAGAAGCCACCCCCAACAGGATGCCCAATAATACACATATTCTTCTCATGGTTTCCATCGACCTTTTTTTGCTATCGGAGTATACTCACTTCACCAGAAACAGTTTCTTCTGGATCTGTATCAGATTTTTGGTAAATGATTCGATAAATGTAAACGTCTACCGGAGCAGGGCTTCCATCAACCATTCCATCCCAGCCTTGGCTCGTGTTTTCATTATCATAAACTAACTGACCCCAACGGTTATAAATTTTAAATTCTTTAATGATAGGTGGATTACTTTCGGAACCTCCTACATAATTGAAAAAATCATTATTGTTATCGCCATCCGGTGTAAATAAATTAGGGAAGGCTATATTTTTATTCGGAAGTATCAAAACGCTAATCGTAGCGATGGCTGCACAACCGTTGTCGTCGGTAATCTGTACTTCCAATTCCATTTCGGTGCCCTCTCCATCAACTGAAGGAACAGCGAAAGTGCCAATTTTAGGTTCGGTCGTTGGTGGTCCTAAAGAAGTACCATCTAAAAACCAACTGTAAGTGGCATTTGACAATCCAGGCGCAGTGATTACTTGTGCAAAGATCAAGTCATTTTCAAAAACTTCTAATACTGGAAATACATTTCCGTCTTTATCTAATACTTGGAAGTCGCTGATAAGGGTTGGATCATAAATAGAAACGGTGGTCGTTTTTACCTGAGTAAAACAATTGTTTTCATCTACTGCGCTTACTTCATAAGTGGTGGTTACATCTGGAGAAACCGTAATTGGATTTACTCCTCCTAAGGAAGCACCACCTTGTACCGCCCAAGTGTAAGTCACATTAGGAGCATCTGCTCCTGCCGTTAAAACCACTTCATCTCCCGGACAACTATTCTGTGCCGCCATGTCTAATAAATTAAAATCTTCTGCGGCTTTAATTTCCAAATCAGAACTTCCACTACAAGCGCGATTGGTCACCGTTCGAGTATAGTTTGCATTGTCAAAAACCGTGGTTACCAAAATAGGATTACTTGCTGAAGTAATATTCCCGGTCGTTGGCGTCCAATCAAATTCGATAAATGGGAAGTCACTATTTTCGTAAGGGGTAGATAGAATCGTAATGGTATCACCAATACAGAATTCTTCCTGATTAGGAACGGTAAACAAATCTAAATTAGGTAGAGAATCTACCACGACTACTATTGAATCATAAACCGTACAAGTTCCGACTACCAGCGTAGAAAGATAAGTGGTGGTTACGGTAGGAGTGACTTCGATGGTTTCGTTGTCGAGCAACATGATACTAGGATGAGGTCTCCAGGTTTGACCGACTCCGTCGGTAGTTGACTCGGAATTGATTACTATGTTTTCTCCCAAACAAATAAAGAGAGAATCTCCTTCTGTAATTTCGATATTGGCTGGAAGCACCTCAATAGCGACGGAGCCTGATTGGCTACAATAAGCTCGGGCACTTTCGGCATTTAAAGTATAAATGGTACTGATATCAGGAGTAGCCGTTGGGCCGGATACGGTATTATTAGGACTTAAGAAAAAGTCAGGCGTCCATACATAATTGGTTGTTGTTACCGGAATATTATTGGCTAGCTGAATAGAAGAATTTTGGCAAATGGTTGCATCCGGCATCAATGTTGGAAAATCGAAAGGATCGACTTCAACCCTTACGGTATCTGAAGCACTACAACCTAGCAGGCTAACGGTAGCGACATAAGTAACATCTGTTTCTGGATTGGCCGTTACCAGAGGAGCTTGATCATCACTGATATTAATATTGGGAGTCCAGACTAAATTCGTATTATTTACATTATTGATGGCATTAAAAGGTACACTGCCTCCTACGCAAAAAGTAGTATCTCCAAGGACAGCGATGTCTAATTGTGGATCAATTATTTCTAACCAAACCGAATCGCGATCAAAACAAACTCCAAGTGTTCCATCTACTCTAACGAAACCACTAGTAAGAGGAGTCGCTAAGGGATCACTAATTTTATTGTCATCAAAAATGGCACTTGGCGTCCAGGCATATTGGTTGGCACCAGAGGCATTTAATTGTACCGCTCCTCCCCCTTCACAGACGAAGGCCGTATCTTGTCCTGCCAAAATTTCTACAAATAATTCATCTCTCAATTCGATAACCAAAGTAGAATAAATAAACTGTCCACAACCAAAATCTCTAGTTAAAGAAATCTCTATGGTTTCAAGTCCTTCCGGGACACCATCTATTAAAGGTTTGATTGGAAACTTAAATTGAGTTTCGCCAGGTTGAAAGGTAACGGTATCCGGGATATTCAAAGTATAATCATCTCCGAGCGTCGCCGTTCCTCCGATTACTATTTCGTAAAAAGTAACTTCCGTTTCAGGTAATGGAATAGAAATGATGACTTCATCTGGTACGACGGTACATTCTTCTACGAGGTAATCAATTCCAGAAAAATACTTCGTTGCAAGCGTTGGTGTTCCTCCTTGGATTTCCGAAATAAATACTCCGGAATCAAATACATTATCTCCCCGATCCGCAATTGCTAATTTTAAGTGATAAGTTTCACAAGGCGTTACTTTCTTACGAGCGGTTAAGGTTTTTTTGGCGCCAAGAAAATCGGTCGTCATGCCATCATAACCAATGCTTTTTCCTCCAGGAGAAAAGGGATTGCTTACATCAAGCTCATTACTTCTATAGTATTCCCAATTCATCGTATGATTGATCGAATTGATTTCAACCGGAATATCTGTTCCAGGAATCAAAGCAATATTTTCCTGACCATTCAAACTCGGCAAACCAACGATCCCTGGGCCAGAGACCAAGAAGGCAAAAATATCATTGAAATTTTGATTGATATACTCCGCATATTCTTCGGAACCAAAGATGTATTCGAAGGTCAATTCATCGGTGGGCACAAAAACATCCACCTCTACGATACAGGCATCAAAAGAAGGATTATTAACCGATAGGGAATCCAAATCTGCATCTCCGGGAGCACCTGCATTTTCATTTAAATTGAATCCACCATTAGGGCCGATGGCATTTACAATATTTCCGGAGGTAAGTAATAATCCTTTTTCCATTCCCAAATTAGAATCATCACCAGAAAAAACACCGTACTGATTTTCTCCACAAATAATGGTATCAATAGTGACCGTCATTTGGGAGGTAGCGATATTGTCTATGATGGTTTGGTCATCGCTATTTCCATCAGCCGTAATTGCTACCGGAGTATCACAAGGTTCTTGCAGGCATTCCCAAAAACCATGAAAACCAGAAGCTACGTTGGCGGCATCAGAAGTAAATTGAATCGTGAGACAACCACTCGTGGCGGTTAGTGAAGCACAAACTCCTCCTCCAGCAGTTACCCCATTTAGATTAAAAGGATTGTTTGCTCCATATATTTCAATCTGTGGAGAATTGACATCCGGGCCATCGAAAAAGATAAGTGGATCTATGGCATTTTCTAAGTCATAAAATTCTAAATCGAATTTCAAACAACTGTGTTCATCTTTTGGACAGATTGTAAAAACGTGATTTTCGTTATTGCCATAATCTCCACCAGCTCCTCCGGTATCATAAATTTCTCCTGCACAAGCATCACTTCCTCCACCATCAATATTGACTATCGGTTTTTCCGGTTCTATACAAATTTTAAATGCACCATCGTTGCCTACTGCCGTAGACGACCAATCATTGACTCTTAAAAAATAGCGAATCCCCGGGGTTAAGGCAGGTGGTGTTAAGACTACATTATTGGTTCCGGGATCAGCCGAAGAAGAAGCACAGGCCAATAGAAACAATTCATCGAAGTCACATACATCTCCGCGATAGATCGCAATTTCTGGATTGACAATAGCAGAAGTTCCGAGTATTGGATCTGGACAACCGATGACTGAAATCATATAATCTAAAATGGTATCAGAAGACACAAAAGAAAACCAGACATCTCGCTCTGGAGTTCCTACCCAACAAAAGGGAACGTTATCGTTTCCAATATCGGTTGGAGTAGCTCCAAAATTATTATAGATCGCGGTATCAGAGCATATCGGAGCCAAGCCAAGATCAATAATACCTGAACAATCGTCATTGCCGGGTTGTGCCCAGGAAGTAAGTGCTAAAAACAGAAAAAATAAGGTAAAAGGTGTTCTCATTTTTGCAATTTGATAAGACGGATTAGTCCGTCATTTAGGTTTGTGGTCAATGTTCGTTTTGATGTGTCTATTCAAACAAAAAAGTGCTCCAAACAAGGGAATATCAAAAAATTCCATTCTCTTATTTTGAGCAATTTCTTAGTTTCTATTATTTAGAGATGATCAAGCCCCTGGTCAACTTCACTTCCTCGTTTTGAAAATGGAGTTGATAAATCCCCGCAGGTAAACCTTGTAGCCTTAAACGTTCTTGCGAACCCTTCATCAATTTGGTTTCCAGTACTTGTCCATTCGCACCTAGTAATGAGATTCGAATGGTTTGAGCGGAAGCATAATCTTGTAGATCGATGTTTACAAAGTCGCTCGCAGGGTTTGGAAAAATAGTTAGTTTTGCAGCCAAGGTCGTTTCTTCGACACCAACGGTTGGATTGATATTGATGTACATGGTGTAGGTTTCTGTGCTAAAGGAAAAACCATCACTTACTTTAAAAGTAAAATTATCGTAAGGCTCGCCAATGCCATCATCGAGTGGCAGGTAATTGAGTTTGTCCAAATCTCCGATGCCAATCACTTGGCCTTCACTTACCTGTGCACCAAAGACATGTAAGATTCCTTTGGTCGGTAGACTTACCAGTTCGATTGCTTCGAAAGTATCTCCCATGTCTTCATCTGAAAAATCAAAATCAGTGGTAGAGAAAGTATAAGGCGTTTCTTTTTCTGTGGTAACGGTATTATCGGCAGAGAGTGGCGCCTTATTGAGGTTTAAGGAAAACAGATGTTGGTTAAAGCTATTATCATAATAACTAAAATAGACTTTTGTTTTATACTGGAAGGAATATCTATTAAAGTCAAAACCAGCAGGAGATTGTACGGCAGTCAAATCTGTTTGATCATAAAAGTAAAGATGATTGTCAAAATAATCATCGCGGTAAGCAACTAGATGTCCTTGTTTGAAATCGCGGTAATAAGCACTGTATTCTCTGGCAGCAGGATTGGGAACTACCTTAAGATCGGTGGTACCATCGAAGACCACCATATTATTGATAAAATAATCATTGGCAAAAACGGGATAGAGAAAATCATCAGACGCGGTAGGACCAGTAGAGAATAAATAAAATAAATTTGTTGGGTTTGGAAATTCTTTCCAAGTATTCCCTGCTTCTAATTCTAAGATAGTCCCATTAAAATAATCATCATTAAAAGCAAAAAACAATCGATCATTGATACTACCGACAAAACCATCCAAAGCAAAAAAGTTGGCAGGCATCGGGATCAACGTCAAGGTGGTACCATCTAAGAAGAAAAGAGAAGCATCAAAATTGAGATCATTGATTCTAAGATATATCCCTTCTTCTGTTTGTGTGATCGCATTAAGGAAAGGAGAAGCATAAGGCATACTCAATGCCGAAAAGGAAGATCCATCATAAGCAAAAATGAGATCATTATTGAGGGCATCTTGTAGCGTGATGTAAACGACATCATCGATGGTTCCTAAAAAAGCGCCAAAGGTAAGACCATTGGGTAAAGCAGTAGGAATAAAATCACTCCCATCATAGAAACCCAACATTTCGTCGAAATTAGAATCAAAAACCGTAAAATACGGTAAGTCATTTACGGTAAATTCATAGCCACTAAAAAAACCATTGGGGTCTATATCAAACATTTTATTCAGCCCCGTTTCATCCAAGGAAACTACTGAATTGTCATAATAATCATTGGTATAAACCAGGTAGTAGGTATCTCCTTCTACTCCAGTAACATAAGAGAAACTTAAATCTGCCGGAGCGGTCAATTCTGTAAAAACAGTTTCATCGAAAGAGAAAACTCTACTGTCTCCATAATCCACTCGATAAGCCACGTAGGCGAGCTCTTCAATTTCTCCAATGTATTCATCGAAAAAGAAGCCGCTTGGACCATCAACTTTTTCAAGCGTCAAATCTTGAGCCATCAAAAAACTGGGTAACAAAAAAACCGATAATAATAGGAGTAACTGTTTTAACATAAGGAAGCCTTTTAGGATGATTTGGTATCAATTAAAATATAGGATCGGAAATTTCAAAGAAATTGACACGACCAAGGAAGTACTACAATTTACTAATCTAAGATAAAAGCTTTCGCTATAAAAAGTTAGTCGTCTGTAAACTTATATTTTCAATAAAAATTAAAGGGAAATTCTGAGGAACAACTGCAAGATAACAAAATCTATGAACACCTTTACTTTAACCATAGATAAATGACTTCGAGCTTACATCTTCATTCAACTTTTTTGCACTTCAAGTGTTTCACACAAATGAAAAAATACCTACTGCTCTTTTTTGCTTTCTTACTCGTTCATTCCGAACCACTTATGGCACAAATAACACTTAACCCTTGTCCCAACTCGCCCAATTGTGTCAGTACAAAAGCACTTAAAAAAAGGAAACGAATGGCTCCGATTGTTTATACCGGAGATGATCAGAAGGCCAAGCAAGAATTAATTTCCTTAGTTGCGAAAATTCGCGGGAGTAGTTTGGTACAAGAAGACAATTTATCGCTGCATTTTACTTTTGTAACCAAGCTTGGCAAATTTACGGATGATGTAAACTTTGTTTTCGACACCGAAAATAAACTTATTCATTTTCGTTCAGCTTCCAGAAAAGGCTGGTATGATCTACGCGCGAATCGCAGGAGAATGAAAAAAATTGGAAAAGCATTTGGTTAATAAATACACTAAGCAATAAACCTCGATTTTACAATAAGGACTAAATAAAAAGGGAGGATCAAAATAATATTTTGATCCTCCCTTTTATTTTTTTCAAGTTTACTAGCCGCTAAAACCAGCCACCGCCCAAGCCTCTAAATGGCCAAGGAATTGCCGCCAAAATAATCAGCAAACCAATACCATAAAAAATGGCTATTTTTTTGTGCTTGCCCAAAGCTTCAGAAGTTCGCTTGGCGGTACTGTAACCAATAGTGACCAAGATAATCGCCAAGATCATCATACTCATGTGTTCGACGGTATAAAATCGAGCTGCTGCATTTTGCATCACTCCTTCCGCAAAACTCACCTTTGGACTCATCATATACAATCCCAATCCGAGCAAGAATTGGACATGGGTAAAAATCAAAGCAAACAAAGCCATCTTGCGATCGCCATCCGTATATTCTTTTTTCCCCATCCAGCCACTAATGCCTTTTACCAGTGCCAGAATAAGAAAAATAAGTACCAACCAACGAAGGCCAGAGTGTGCGTGTACGAGTCCTGAATACATATCTATTGGAGTTGGTGAAACGTCTTATTAAAGCTAAGACACATCGTTTTGAAAAATAATAGGCGGTATTACCTTTTTGGTAAAACCGCCTATCTATTCTATTCTATTTTAAATTATCTTCTACGTAGTTCAAAACTTTGGTCATCAAGTGTACCCGATCTTTTCCTCTCACATTATGCGGGTGCATTGGGTAAGGGAAAAAATCTACTTGTTTGCCATTGTCGACAAATTGACGGACGAGATCCAAACTGTGTTGCATCACCACAATATCATCTACCGTCCCGTGGATCAACAATAATTTTCCTTCCAGGTTATTAACATAATTGAGCAAGCTTGCTTTCTGATAACCTTCTACATTTTCTTCTGGTCGATCCATATAGCGTTCGCCATACATGGCTTCATAATATTTCCAATCGACAACCGGGCCACCAGCTACTCCAGCTTTGAAAACACCTGGCTTTCTCAACATCATCGAAGTGGCCATAAAACCACCATAACTCCAGCCGTGAACGGCCATTCGATTGGCATCTACATAAGGTAATTTTTTCAAGTAATTCACTCCAGCCATCTGGTCGCGAATTTCTACCTCTCCCAATTGACGGTGGATTGCATTTTCAAAGTCAAAACCTCGATTGGCAGAACCTCGACCATCAACCGTAAAAACGATATAGCCTTTTTCCGCAAACTGAGTCATCCACAATGGCGCTCCTCCCATCCAGCGATTGCTCACCATTTGGGCATGGGGTCCGCCATAGACATAGACCAATACCGGATATTTTTTTCGTTCCTCAAAATTGCTAGGCTTGATCATTCTTGCATGAAGATCAACGCCATTGTCTGCTTTTAGTGTTACAAATTCAGTGGTACCCACTTTATAATCCCGGAGTGGATTGGTGGCAGCCAATAAGTTTGTAATCTTCTTGCCTCGAGTCGTCACGACGTCAACAGCACGTGGAATTCGCAAACTAGAGTAAGCGTCAATCAAATGAATCCCATCTCCACTCAACTGGTAATTATGCGATCCACTATTTTCTGACAATACTTTTTTCTCGCCTGTAGCGATATCTATTGCATAAGCATAAGTATTCAAACCACTTTCATCTGAGCCCGTAACGATAAGATTTTTGCCAGATGCACTTAATCCCAAAATACTTTTGACCACCCATTTTCCTTTGGTGACTTGTCCCAACATTTTACCATCCGTATCATAGCGATACACATGCATAAAACCATCGCGTTCGCTCATCCAGAAAAATTCAGCTGGCTTTAGCGGTGCAAACCATACTGGGTTTTCTGGTTCTACATATTTAGGATGCTTTTCTTCGAAAAGTGTTTTTACAAAATCCCCTGTTTTGGCATTGTACTTATTGAGCCACATTTGGTTTTGGTCGCGATTGACCACCGCCAGGTAGATAAATTCTTCGTTGGGGCCCCAACCTAAATTGGTGAGGTATTGATCTTTAGGTCCGTCTATTTTTAGGTAGACCAGACTTTGAGTAGACACATTATATACACCAACGGAAGCGGTTTCACTCTTCTGCCCTGCCATCGGATATTTGGTAGTGGTCAATTTCCCAGGTACCGTCGTAATATCCAAAAGTGGATAATCCGCAACTTTACTTTCATCTTTTTGATAAAAAGCCAAG
Organism: uncultured Saprospiraceae bacterium; assembly: GCA_938015925.1. GTDB lineage: Bacteria > Bacteroidota > Bacteroidia > Chitinophagales > Saprospiraceae > CALLVY01. The sequence continues at coordinate 1,300 of CALLVY010000715.1, read as the reverse complement.
AACCCTCCTTTAGGCGACCAGAAAGTTCCTTTAGAAATCCCAAACTCATAACGAGCAATGGCTTGTCCACTCACAATATTAGGATTGTCAACCGTCACTACAGGGATACTTTCTCCTGCTTTAGACATGATGTATAAATTGTGATCGATGGTATAAGCGGCATGCCCTGCTTCTTGATGGAAATCGATATTGGCTGCTTTTGCAGAAAAGGCTAAGCCCTTTTTGGCTTTTTTGGCAGAATAATCATAGAAGTGGAATGCTCCATCTTTTTGGAAATAAAAATCGATGTCTGTGGCCCACTTAATACGCGGTAGGCGTTTCATTTCCAAACCAGTTGCTTTGTTGATATCAGCCAAAGCGACTGTTTTGTCCGTTTTTTGTCCCAAAGGAGATCGAAGAGTAAAGGCATCGCCTGCCTCATTTTGCATACACAATTCGGAGCTGTTGGCGACCCATTGTAAGCCTTTAATATTTTGGGGAGCCAGTTCGCTGCGTTGCTTGAGGACAGCATCCTCGAGCGTCAATTCTTTGTTTTGCCCCATCACCAGGATATTTCCCAGGAGTAGCAAGCATAGGGTTAAGGTTTTTTTCACGACTAAGTATTTAATTTACAAGCAATTAGCACTCTTTTTATAGGAGGCTACTGCCACAATACAAAAATAAGCCTTGAAGATAGGGAATTTTCGGAATTTGTGGAAGATCTGGGGACTAGTCCATTACAAAAGGTATTATTAAAATTGGGAATATCGTTTTTGCGTCTATTGCAGCGAATATTCTCCTGAGAGGAAAACCTACTTGCTTGTTCCTATCTCCTTAGGGATGACTTTCAAGGAGGTCAAAGAGGGGGGAAATTACAATATCTGGAGGCCAAGGGAAATGGCGCCCCAGATATTGTTGAATAATAAGACCTAATACGATCTTTATAATTTGATAAATTGAATAGCCTGAGTGCGCGTTCTTCCTCCTCGATGATCCTTACTGCTGGCGTAAATGGTATAAGTTCCGGCAGGTAAAAACCCAAGTGATTTTGCAAGGCTTTGCGCTCCAGCAGCAATGCTTCCTTGGAAAAGTGTACTTATCTTTTTGCCTTCGCCGTCGAAAAGATCAATCCTTAATTCAGCTCGATTCTCATTTGCTAAATTTATCAGAATTTCACTAACTACCGGATTAGGAGAAATCTCAAAAAGATCTTCCACGATAAAGCTATTATTTCTCACACTATTAATCACCGAAGTATTATAACTCGGCCCCGTGTTCTCTTCCGTAGCGATGGGTTGAATCAAAGTATTGTGAGGATGTT
>CALLVY010000714.1 GCA_938015925.1 uncultured Saprospiraceae bacterium | reverse complement strand
TAGGTTTTCATAATCGAATTGATATTAACTCCGAAGATAGGAAATTAAAATCAAAGGGGCACTTGAGTTTTCTAAGCTTGTTCTACGAGTTAAATGCTACAAAAAAAAGCTCCGTAAAATCAAAGTCCTGATTTTACGGAGCGGGCTAAAAAAAATATTTCTTAGTTTCTAAGTACTTTGAAGACTTCCTCTCAAACCGACAACGGAGGTTCATGAGGTACGAGCTAATTTATTGGTAACACAATTCTGATTAACTGCTTACTTTGTCGATTCAAAGGATTCCTAAACTTTTTATCTTCAAGAACGGCAGCAAGCCTTGGTTTTCTAAAAAAACACGTCTACATTTTAATAAACTTATTCCTCCTTATTTCATCTCCCACTTCCAGATAAACAAAATAGACGCCCGGGTTCCACCCTTCCAAAGAGATAAGCTTATTGCCGGATAATTTTTCCTGCTGTGAATAAACCACTTGTCCATTTACATTTAAGATTTGCAAAGTGGAAATTACAGACGGGTCCATTCCGCTTTCAATGCTAATAAAGCTAGTCGCTGGATTGGGATAAAGCAATAATTCTAATGCTTGGTCAGAATCGGACAATCCCAATATCCAATCATTATTTGCCCCAATGGTATGAGCTTGGTATTCGAATGGTCCGGTGCCATTCGGCACGCGAGAATAAGACAGATCTGTAACCGCTTCGGGGAAGATCACTTCATCTACTAATTCTTCGAGATTGTTGAGCAAATAAAGGGATTCTCCGTTGGCAGAGAGTTTGAAATTCGCATGAAATTCGCCTTGTTCTTCATCGTCGTCTGCCCAGATGACCAAGTAATGGTTTGGTGCCAATATGGTTCCCGCAGGGATTGGGAATTTGGCTAAATCCTTAATGTCATCTGTAAGTGTCCAACCCGTTAGATCTACCGCAGCGGCACTTCCATTATACAATTCCAACCAATCATCAAATTCTCCAAAAGCATCTCCAATCGCCGCAGCATTATCTGCCATCAATTCATTGATCACAATCGGAGTATCTGTACCGAGTTCTAGTTCTATTTGATATAAAAATACATCGTGTTCGGCGCCTTTGGGTTCGTAAGTCGCTGTGGCAGCGGCATCGTCCGCAATCGCTTCCACATAGTAACGGACATAGGCACCTGAGGTCAAGGGCGGTATTTCTCCTCCAAACTGTCCGTCGAATGCGGCGCCATCATTGTGCAGTCCATCATCGTACATTTCGGTCTTTTCGAATACGCCTGTGAATCCTTCTCCGTAATAGAGCCAGACGGAAGCAACTCCTGCGGAGCCAGTGACCTGGGCGACTACATCTACCGCATCGCTTGCCCTTGGAGATTGCCACTGTACATCGTCCACAGCATAGGAAACTTCGGCGATTTCTAAGGAATTAATATTAGTCATTTCAGGATCACTTAGCAATGAATTTCTTCGCGTAACTATTGCTTCTTTTAAGGAAGTGATGGCGGTTTGAAATTGAGCATAGCTATAAAACTTTTTCGGATCATCCTGCACCGCCGCATCAATGAGGGCTAGCCATTCGTCGATCTTGGCATCCGCATAGGTGGAATTAAAATAATCTTCTAGGATCACTCTAACATGGGCCAGGTAGCGTTGTCGAATAGCAGGCACCGCCAGCATTCGATTCATCATGGGAAAATCGGTATCGTCTTCATTATAAAATAAATCCCAATCCAACTTATTGGCCGCCAAGACACTATTGCCATCGTATTCCATAGGAACGATCCTGCCTGTTTCTGCCTCGTAATACACATAATAATCCATGCCGCCTTTAAAGATATAGCTATCATCATCTGAAAAAATCACTTCATGCGCTAAGAACCAGCAAGCTTTATCAATGTCCAAGACTTTTGAAAGTTCTTCTTCTAAGCTGGCCAAAGGCTCATTATTCAGTACCTCGCAGGTGGCGATCATGCCTGCCCAAGGATCTTCTTGTTCGGTCCGTTTCAGGGTATAGTTTGTATTGTAATCGGTACTGTCTGGCCCATTGTAATTGAGAGTGGATTCTCCTGCGCCGAAATTGGGACCGCCGGGGCCACCACCACCAGGAACAAAATCCGTTCTGATCGCCCGCCAGATCGTACCGTCATTGCTTAGAAACCATTCCTTGATGTAATCCGAGTCAAATTGTTGGATGTTTTGATAAGGGCCCCAGTTCTCTCCATTGATGCTAAGATTTGCATAATTGGATTTCAAACTCATGTAGTAGTTGAGACCGATATTATTGAAAAGCACTTCCCTCATAGACGAGTTATCTCTCCAGCCACAATTTAAATTAAACGTATTGTAGCCATCGACATCTTGGCCTTCGATCATGTAGTCGAGGGTGATGTTGAATGATTTTTTTTCGGTGTTATTTTGGAAGAAAGAGGTGGCACCTTTAAAGCGTACTCCGACGCTATCGTATTGTATTCCATTGATCCAGCAAGTCGCCAGGAGGTCGGTTCCTGAATCATAATTATCTTCCATTGTTTGAAACCAATCGCTTTGCAGAAACTCTAGTTCGACTTCTTGCATTTCATATTGGCTGTAAAATCCTTCATTGTTTTCTCCTCCACCAGCTGTCAACATTCTTCCATCGGAGGAGATGTTCCATTCATCCGGCAAGTCTTGGCTATTTAATTGGAAGAAAACTAGAAAAGTAAAAATGGAAGAGAGGAGTAATTTTGTAGTCATGTTGAAAGTCTTTTGAATAGAAATGATTTTTTTCTGCTGTAAAAAGAGTAGCAATTTTCCTTTGACTCCTAGGAAAGGAGAAGGTTTAATGGAGGAAGGTTTTATTAGGGAATTAGAATTGTTCAGAAAAAAAATGGAAGAGGAAATATCGAATATCGATTGGGGTGGTCAATGCAAAGATTTAGTTTAATCCCTTCTTTGATCTCTCTATAAAATCGCGATTTTTCGTCAAAAAAATCATTATTCAAAATTAAGTTAGTGAGGTTTAGTGGCCAGAGGCCAAAAAGCCTTTTCGGGTTGAATGCGGTAGCATTCACCGAGCTTTGATTATTTTATTTTTCCTAAGACTTAAATCAAGGGGCGACTCCATCCTTTAAATTTAATTATTGAAGAATGAGTTTTTTAGTTATTAAATTTTTTCCGGTATCCAGATTCAAAAAGTAAATGCCCTTCGGGAGGGTCTCCAATGGGAGTTGTAGTTTTTGGTAGGCTTCCAGAAGGCAGGAATGGTGAATTTTTCCGGTATCATCCAGAACATCCAATTTATATTGTCTCCCTTTGGTTAGGCCGCTTAGATTGATCGTCACTTCGGAGGTTGCGGGATTAGGAAAGTATTCAAATTTTATTTTTTCTTGTTCCTTTTCAATTACGCTTACCCAGCAGCCGTAAGTAGCATTGATAAAATCAGCAGGACTTTCAGAAGGTAATTTGATATTATCAAATCCGGATTCATTAATGTAAAAAGTATCTACCGAATTAACTTCCCATTTAGCGCCAAGCCAACTCAAGGAATAAAACCCAAAACTTTGACTTACTTCTACGGGGTGTTTAAAATAGTCTAATTCAAGATTTACTAAAAAGGTATCTATCTGATTATTTACAGGATCTAAAATCAGAATATTTTCCTCTAGAAATCCATTTAAGGAATCAATCAAAGGCTGGAAGGTAAAATATTTATGGTCTTTGAATTCGTTATGGGTGGCCCTTGCCCCTGATTTAGCATAAACGACGGTTTGACTGAGGTTTCCATTTAGAAGATTAATAGTTGAAAGCATGGTAAGAGAATCTCCTGGCGAACTTAGCAGGTAAACAGAATCTCCAATCATGAGCAGTTCTTGGGCGTTTGCTGCGAATTCATTGAGTTCATGTTTGGCATATAAAACATCATGAACGGCACTAAAATGATAGAGGGAATATATCCCGTTAGTATCTTTTCCAGAAACAAAGAGATAATCCTCCACCACTTCAAAAACTTCCGGTTCAAAATAAAACTCAAAATTAAACTGTTCTTCCAGTGCTGGATAAGAATAGGATTTAATAAGATAATCATTTGGAGCTTGATCGATCAATAAGACAATGGGATTAGAAACCTCTGCCGTAATTTGATGCGCTACTCGACTGATTCCGGGAATAGCAATTTCCTCGATTTTGGTTATCTCACTATCCTGTGGAGAAAAATCATCAGGGATAAAATAAGAGACCATGCCAATATCAGAAATGACGACATAAGGATATTGAGGTTCATTCGAGATCAAGGAGGAATTTTCTTGCCATTCATCTCTTTTAAAGGCAAGTCCTTTGATGGCGTTTCCTGGAATGGTATCTACTATTTTATATCCTTTTGGATCCTCATAGGAAAGGGCCGTAAGAGCAGGAAGAATATTTTGACTGCTATCTCCCGTCAGCGGAATTAAAAAATTCCCGACACCACATCCATTTGCTGTTTTAAGCATAAGACTACTAATGGGCCCTTCTATGAAAATCCCTTCGTCTATGGAATTGTTATTTAATTCCTCTGAATAGTTTAAGGTAAATAATGCTAGAAATGCACTAAGCACAGAAATCATTGTAAATATTTTCATTGCTCTATTTTTTAGTACGAGTTGTCTTCTTACTAATTTATAGTATTAAATTGAAATTCCTATTCTTAAATTCCAATGTGTCTAGCAAATTGCATAAATGGATTTTGATTTTGGTTGAATGGATTTTGGATTTTAGTGGGCAGCGGCCAAAAGATCGTTCGGGTAGAATGCTGGAGCATTCACCGAGCTTTGATTTTTTTTAGAAAACCTAGTGTCCGCAGGTTTCACTGAAACTTATCTGTTTTATCTTCAAAGGAGACACTGGAATCTTCTTTTAAATGAATCTGAATATTGAGCACCAATTCATTACCGCCAGCCTTTATTGCCGCATCTTTCGCTGCTAATACAATCTCCAAAAGCCTGGACAATTCTCCCTCCATGATGGTGGAAAAAGGTTGGACTTTGTAGCGAGTGCCTGAGTTTTGAATGACTTTTATAGCCTCGTCAATGATTGGGTAGGCATTTTTTTCATTGATGGGAATTACCTGTAAGGACAGGTTGGCGTTTTTTGTGGCTTTTTCCATTGGTCTATTTTTTTGTAGCAGAATTCTTGGACTTAAACTCCTTTGTTACTTTTAGGCAAAAGTAATACTTAGAAGTTGTTTCATTATGAAAATAGACAAAAAACAATCTCCATTTATTTCTTCACCAATTTCGAAATAGACCTTCTATTTTCCGTAAGGCATTCTAAATAATAAACACCAGCAGGATAAGCCAAAAAATCCAATTCCATCCTCGTTGATTGGTCTTCTTTTACTCCGATCAACTTTCCTGTTTCATCAAATATTCTAATCCGCAAAATAGGTTCTTTTTCCAAAGACTCTATGGAAACCCTATTGGAAGTTGGATTGGGAAATAAACGAAAATCGGGCTTGGAAAATAAATTATTCGTCGAGGTCAATACACCACCGGATTTGGTTTTCACAACGGTCCCATTCGCTCCAACGGCATAGCCCACTTCAAAAGAAGGAAAATAGACACCAATTAGTCCTGCGCTAATATCTGGACTGATGTCTTCCCATAAGTCTCCACCATTTTCGGTTTTTTGAATTAAAGATTCATTGCTACTTCCTCCCACAATATAGCCCGTGTTTGCATCTGTAAAAGTGACCTCTAAATTCCCATTCATGGCCACGGAGTTTTGTATGATCCAAGTACTTCCACAATCTTCTGTTTTTAAAATTTCTCCATTCCAACCCACAATATATCCAATTTGATCCTCCACAAAAAACACAGATTGAAAATAATTATTGGATGGTGAACTCACTGGATTCCAACTGAGGCCGCCATCTTGCGTTTTTAAAATAAGTCCATTTGCAGGGCCGCCGCCGACGGCCATTCCGACCAGGTCATTGACAAAATAAATGGATTGCAGAAAGGCGCTGGTTCCCGAATCTAAGGTCTCCCAACTTTCTCCTGCATCTGTTGATTTCAAAATCACTCCACCACTTCCTGAGCAGTAAGCCGTCGTTGGGGAAGAAAAAAATATCGAACTCAAAAAGGAAGTAGAGGCAACATCTACTAAAGTCCAACTGTCGCCATTGTTTTTGGTATTGGCGATAACAGAGAGGTTGGTATCAAAGTTTTTTCCGACGGCAAAAACTTTATTCTCATCAACAAGCAGTACATCTTCAAAACTAAATAAATCACCTGCGGTGAAACTTGTTTCCCAAGTCATTCCGCCATCCGTCGTTTTAAAAATTTTATTTCCGCCTACTACAAATCCGGTATCTTCGTTTAGAAAATGTACGGAGGATAAATTGATGGCGGTAGATATATTGATTTCCTCCCATTGGCTGAGGCCGATTTGGTGGAGGGTGAAGATTAGGAGGAAGCTTAGGATGATGGATTTCATGTTTTTATATTTTTTAATTCCTTAGTTTATTTTAGTGGTCAGATGCTAAAAATTCGTTCGCATAGAATGCTGGAGCATTCACTGAACTTTGAGCTTGGGACTAGCCCATAAAGTGTGTCCTTTATTTTCAGAAGACCTGGTGCCTGAAAATAATCCTCCAAAATAACACTAAAAACTCAGAACACCAAGGAGTGGAGAATTGCGGTTGAATGTGGCGCGAGGGATTTACGGGTATCAGATTATCGGAATGGATGGTCGGGAAATGAGATCGGGCAAGGTGGTGGTGGAGTGATTTTTTTGGGATAAAATCTTGGTATAAAAAAATGGTAAACTCCTGGTGGAGTTTACCATTTTTTTTGGTCCAAGAGAGCTTTTACTACTCTTTCACTATTTTCCCTAAAACGTTCCGACCAGAATCAAGGTCCTCTATTTCAAGAAGATAAACACCCGCTGGAGCCTCGTCCATTAAGAGGTAATTCGTATTGGTGTCCGACATTAAAAGCTTG
>CALLVY010000713.1 GCA_938015925.1 uncultured Saprospiraceae bacterium | reverse complement strand
AATCCCATTTTTAAAAATTCCGCTTCATCTAATCCTAAATCGCCATCATCTAATCTGCGGTATACGCCTAGGTTTATTGTTTTAGACATGTTTATTGTTTTTGATGAATGCTTGTTTATTTGGATAAACGTTTCCTTTTTTCTTGTTCAATACTTTTTCAAAATGGCATATCCACCACTCCACTTATACCGATACCACTAATTTTCTGCTCCCCCAAATATAACATTATTAACCTAAACCAATCCCTCTAGCTCCCCCTATCTCCACTTCGTTCCTCTAGCACCGCTCTCCCAAAACATTGACGTATACATTTTACCATTTCCTCATTCATAAAACATGGCATTAACTTTGCCCTTTTTAAAGATAGCGCCCATACTACCAACGTCTTTTTTTACCTAACCAATATGTAAACATGAAAAACATAGGTAAGACCTGGATAGTAATTTTTACTATTTGCACCACCCCCCTATTGGCGCAAACTATCCAAGCAACTCCCGAAGAAACAAGGCCGGATATTAGTGGCGAAGAACAATTTCTATCGTATGTAGATACCATGGAATTCTATTTATATCAGAGCAATAAGATCGTTGAAAAAATGATCCTTAATTGTGAGGCGATATTAAATCAGACAAGCACCATTTCTGATAGTGCGAGGATTTTTTATTGTATAAATAAAATCAATTATAACTTAAACTTCAATCATACCTTAGAAGCTTACCAAACCATTGTTGATCACGAAGCTATAATACACAATGAAGGTATTCCAGAAGAAAAACAACAACGTTTTTCTTATCTCCATGCCTATACGCTGATGATGCTGGGAGATTTGGATGAAGCTCAGAATATTTATTACCAGGATTTAGAAAAATCTAAAATAAATAAGGATACGGTAGCTTGGGCTTCGACCCTCTATTCCTTAGGACAATTGTACAGCGATAAAAAAGAATATCAAGCAGCAGAGAAATGTTATTTTGAAGTATTTGCATTGGCTAAAACAGCAGAAATCCCTTCGACCACTGTAGCATTACTTGATTATGAATTGACCAGCATTTATATCAAGCAAAAAATGTGGGACAAAGCTTCCAGTGCTTCCAATAGAGGATTAGCCTTTTCCAAAAAAGAAAAGGTAGATATTTTGATCCCTTATTTTTTGGCCTACCAAGTGGAAATTGCAATAGAAAAAGGCCAGACAAATTGGGCAACAGCCTTCACCAAGGAAGTAAATGCGCTAGCCTTATCCAATGGAGATGATCGCACGATCCAGCTTTCCCAAAAAACACAAGCGGCTACTTATAGACACAAAGGCCAATATCGAGCTGCCACCAAGATATTGTTGAAAATATTGAACGACTCAGATCCAAATCAACTTGAAGAAAGCCTCGAGATTTACGAACAGTTGTTTCAAATTTACGACCTCATGAATAAGCCTGATCTGGCTTTTAAATATGTCTTGCAATACAATGCCATCAAGGAAGAACAAGATGCTGCAAGTCAAAAGCAACAAACTGCTTTTCTAAAAATTAAATTTGAAACCGAGGAACAGAAAGCAGCCAATCAACTATTGGCGCTAGAGGTAAAGGAGGAACAACATACAAAGCAAGCATTATACCTTATCAGTATTCTTTTTTTGTTGATGATCTTAGTATTATTTGCCGCCTTTTATCAAAAAAGAAACTATAGCAGAATCCTTAAAAAAGAAGTAAAGAAACGGACAGCGGAATTGGTACAAGTCAATAAAACGCTTTCTAAAAACAATAAATACCTGGATGAATTCAACCACATTCTGGCACATGATTTACGGGAGCCTTTGCGGAGTATTATTGGATTCAGCCATTTGGTAAAATCCGAAAAAGTTAAAAACGCCAAGGTAAAAGAGTATATAAATTTCATTGAAAAAAGCGGAAGACAACTAAATGAATTCATCAATGGTATTGCTTCTTATCGGAGTGCAAATGAAAAAACCGATACCCTTCCGGTAGTGATCAATACGGCTTCTTTATTGCAAAAAATTGAAGCCGATGCGCAAAGCAATTATTCCAATAAAAAAATAGAAATCTGCACCAATAAAACCTTCCCTTCTATTTTAGCACAAGAAGAAGTATTGCAAATGGTATTTAAACAGCTGATCGATAATGGCATCAAGTTCAATAAGAACAAGCAGGCGAAAGTAGTGATTGACTATCAATCGAATGAACAATTCCACGTGTTCGAATTTACGGATAATGGAATTGGGATTGACGAACAATTTCATCAACAAGTCTTCGGCATGTGCAAACGCCTTCACAACCGCAATGTATATGAAGGCTCTGGCCTTGGCTTGAGTATCAGCCAAAAAATACTCGAAAGTAAAGGTGGCCGAATTGCCTTACTTCGATCCGCTGAGGAAAAAGGCAGTACGTTTAGAGTAGAGGTGCCGGTCTTGTCCTAATTTAAATAGTTCTCCTTTAGCCAAATCATCTATTCATTGAAAGTCGCTTCGCTAGGTTTGTAAGTCTTGTTCTATTTTTTATTCCTGGAAATGTTTTAGCTTTTCTCCTTAGAAGCTAGTCATCACTTCCATTTAGTTTTTTCAATTTAGGTGACAATTCATTTTCTGGGATTGCAGCAAATTATTGCACTCGAATTTATACATGGCTTTTCCTCTATTTTCTTTATAGCTTATTCAACAAACCAACTATCAACTCCGACAATTCAGATAAATTTTTATTCTTCTGGTTCGTCAATAACACAATCGTCAAATCTTCCTTATTAAATCGTTGCACCAGACATTCATAATTGCCCATAGAACCATGATGGGTATGTTCTTCTATGCTGTCCTCTTCTAAGATACAATTGCCCAATGGTGCTTGCATATATTCATTTTTCAAAGCTGCTGTTTTCGCCAGAAAACTCATGGACGCTTTGCTGATGACCTTATAGGAATTTAAGTTGACCAACCATTGATTTAAATCGCTGGCAGTGGAGGCAAATAAAATCGTTGGTGAGTTTACCTTGTATTGATCTTCTTTATAGTCGGTATCAAATGGTAGGGCCATAAGGTGGCGGTCTTCGTAAGGATATTGCTTTTTAATTTGAGTCCCATTCATTTTCAAGGGAGTCAATAGTTCTTCTTGTATATAGTTTTTAAAACTTTTATTCGTCACCTTTTCTATAATCTTGATTAGTAGAAAGGGACTGTTGTTGCTATAGAGATAATCTGTACCGGGTTTAAATGCCAATTCCTTAATGGCCAATAAATCATTTCTGATTTCCTCATCCCCAATTGGCAAATCCTTGCTAAAGTATTTATTCCAATCAACGCTCGGTAAGCCACTCGTATATTGTAGCAGATTTTTTATAGAAATCTCTTTTGACCAGCTCGGTAATTCAGGAAGGTATTGATCGATTTTATCTTCCAAATTTATCAATCCGGCTTCCTCCAATTTCATAATCGAAACCGCCGGAAATTCCTTGAATATCGAACCTATTCCAAATTTAGATTCAAGCTCCAACTCCTTTTCTTTTTGGGCATCAGAATAACCATACGACTTATGAAGCAAGGTTCTTCCTTTTTCAAATACCAATACATTGCCATTGAATTTTCCTGCATCATGATAGGTGGTCAACAAAAAATCAATCGCTTTGCTTTCCTCTTCAATATCTGTTAATTTAGAATCCGCCTTTTCTTCCTTTTCTGGGCTACTGCTTCTTTCTTGACATCCGCCTAGGAGAAGTAAACATAAGGTCAATTTCAATAGAGTTTTTATCATTTTGGGTCAATTTCTTTGATGTAAAATTTTAATCTCGAAGTTGTTTAAGAATTGCTGCTTGTAGTAGACTTTATTCTAAATAATTTAGTATGGCTAAAAACTAGTCTTTTTAGCTCATAAAACCATTTTAGATTAAAGTCTAGTGAAAAATAGAGATTTGAAGCAAGCTTGATTCTTTTTTTGAGGGCATAGCCGAGCTACGGCCGATAAAAAAGAAGCCTGCCCCTTACAAGCTAAGGGGAAAAGATTGCTTTAAAGGTCATTTTGCAAGCAAG
>CALLVY010000712.1 GCA_938015925.1 uncultured Saprospiraceae bacterium | reverse complement strand
AAATTTGTAGACCGCGACGACGACTGGCTCTTTGGGCATAGGAAGACTTTTAAGAGAGATGGTACTCTGGGTTTCTTCTCCGAGTCGCGCCTGAGTAGGCGTAACGGTCTGGTTGAGCAATCGGCCGCAGGCACTAGTACCTAGCATAACGCCAAGCATAATAATCCAGACACTGAAATTTTGTTTGAGATTTCGCATCACTTTGAGTGATTGTTTTGGTTTTGAGAATGTAAGACTTCCACTTGGTGGATAAAACGGGAGTTCAAAGTGAGGGAAAGTATCTTCAGATTTTTATTCCTCTGAGGAAACTTAAATACAGGGGTGTGAATGAGTGGCAATTTAAGGTATTCCAACTTACCATGCTAGTGGTAAAATGATTTCGTCAAAAAAAAACAGACTTATTTTATCTTTTTTCTACCCTAAAAAAGGTAGAAATTAAAGACATTAATAATATGGAATGATGATTTGGGTCTGATCGCCGAGGGCTGCATCAAAAACAGTGATCGTCAATCCATCGAGGGTATTGGCCACATCGATATTATAACTTCCGATAGTATAACTTCCTTCCTCCAATCCTGCTTCTCCAAATTGAGTGGTAACCAATTGTCGAGATAATTGACTCAATAACTGGCGATTTAAACTTTCGGTAAAATCAGTGAGACTACTTCTGCCTGTTTCTACCTGTTCTGGATCTTCCAACAAATCTTGAACTTGGGCAGAGTTTAGCAACCAGTTATAATTGAAGGTTTCTCCACCAAAAGAAGGATTGATTGGTTTGTAGACAAAATCCTGGCTAAAACCATCTTGTGGAAGGAAACTGCCTATGGCAATTAGTAATACGATGTAGAATAACTTTTTCATAATTGGTTTATTAAAGAAGTTGTTTTAAAATATACCAGAGCCCATTGCATCTTCATTTCCCATCTGATCTTTCACCGATTCTTTCTTTTTTAAATGATTGGTCAATACTCGGATGGCTAAATTTACTTGTTGTTCCAATAGGTCATAGCGCGGCGACAAATTTCTTTGTAAAATAATATCATCATTTACAGCCATAGCGACTCTGGAAATTCTTCCACGAGAAGGCACTTCTCTTACGTAAATAATAAAATCGGTAACGCCCTGTGGTGGAATCCATTTCCTATAAAACAAATCGTAAAAATCATGTGCCATTTTTGAACGTGTTTCGTCGATAATCAGGCCATCAATTCCAATTTCTTCTTGTGGAAGCACTACCCTATCCACTGCTTTTGGAGGAAGAGGGGCAGGAACCACTGGTGCGCTTGGAGTGGGTTTTATTGGTACACTGGTTGTTTGATTTTTTTCTTTTGGCTGCGAAATAACTGGCGGCCTTGGTTTTGGTTTTTGAGCTATCGTAGCAGGCTTAGTCGCTTTAGGTTTGGTTGCAATAGCAATCAATTCTTCGACGGTTGCCTCTTTTTTCTTTTTTAAAATATCATTAGTTAAGCTCAAAATCTCAGGAGATGGTTTATTCTTTTGGGGAGCGATGACTAATGTATCAACAGCTACCAAATCTCCTGCGGAAAATATTTTGAGTATGACTCTCAAGCGATGATTGGGCTTATAATCATAAGTGTGTAATGCCAACAAATATTTTTGTCGAGCTTTAATATCAAAATCACCAGTTTCCTTTTGTTCTTTCAATTCCTCCCCTTGTTGGTGTGCAATATCCAACTCATAGCTTAACAAAAATGGAGCGCTTGTCTGGTTTTTACAATAGACTTTTAGAATAGATAGTTCTCCATTGGGCTGAAAATCTAAAATCCCGGAAAACAAAGAAGCTTCACTTTGGCCAATAGCCTGCTTCTGCATTCCAGAGAATAGCAAGAAAGAACAAATTAATAATTTACAAATCAGTTTCATTGGCCTCATCAGATTCAATGATGAAATAACGAAAAACAAAAGAATTGAACTAAAATAAGGGGGTAATCGTAAAAAATATTTACAGATCAGGGAGGATAAAATTGTAAGTTTTACTTGGCGATTTTTACAAAATAAATATTGTAAAACCGTTTAACAGGACGTAAGTTAAGGTTTTTTTAGACGAAAAACCGGAGTCCTCGAAATTTTAAGTAGTGGAAGCCTTTTGGGATTGCCTTTTAATTAGAACCTTCTTGGTTGATAATTGCCCGGAGGCCATCGCCAATTTGGATCACTTTAAATTCTTGGGCATTGGTTCCATCCAAATTCTGGATGACTTCATTATTATTTCCTTGCTGAACAAATTCAATATTCAAGCTATTGGTATTATTTAAATCCTGTATGACTCGGTTATTGTCTCCATCTTGAATGATCGCCATATTGTTATCGGCTCCATTAAGCTTTAGGTCATAGAAATTATCGTTTCCATTTTGAATAACAGCAGTCTGATTGCCACTTCCGTTTTGCAGGATGTAAACCTCATTGTAATCACCAGATTGAAGGACTTTAACCAAATTTATCCTGGCATCTCCTTGCTGTTGTTGAATAACATCTACTTTATTCTCAGAACCTAATTGCTGAACAAAGGAACTATTCCCTTCTCCACTGAGATTTTCTTCAAGCAATTCAACAGGCGTCAATAACAAGTCTGCTTCTGTCAGACCTTGCTGTTGGGCATTAGAAGTAAAGAATACCGTAATGACCGCCAAGAGAATTAATACTAATCGAACGACAACTTTCATGGTTATATTGATTTTAAAAAAAATCTAAATGTTGGTTATGCGAAAGGCGATAGTTTAGTTTACGATTTTAATCTATTGATGTTCCAAATCTTAAAAACAAAAGGAACGGTGAGGATTGAAAAGAAAAAAAATCCTAATCAATCCCACCGTCTCCCTAACAACTTAAGTTAGATATCTTTAACAAGCAGGTGTTCAAATTAAATCACATCATAAATTGAGCGACTTTTATTCTTATCCATCGTTAAAAAGCCTCGCCGATGCTAGGCATCGCCTTGAGCCACCCGTCCGCTTTGCGGTTCACGAGCCTTGCTCGTTCATGCCTCGGCTAAAAACAAAATTCATCTCAAACCGACAA
>CALLVY010000711.1 GCA_938015925.1 uncultured Saprospiraceae bacterium | reverse complement strand
TTCCATGCTCGTCATAAACAGCTGATTTCTATTTTCGCCTGTTCTAAATTCCATCTTTTGTTTTGAATTTGATGACACTTGAAGATACGAATAATATATGGGATGTTTCTCGTTTTGTGTGGGTTATTGCGCGGCCTGACGGTTCGCATAAACGACGTAGGCGACGAATGGAGCCTATGGCCGTTTTATGCTTGTGTTAGTAGCTTTTTTCTTGTTCTAATTTCAACTTTACAATAAATACCACAATTGTTTAAGCTATCAGCAACTTCTTGAAATTTAGGGGTAGAATCATTCCAAGCCTTTGGTTCAGTATAGATTATTTTTCCTTGATTAACCTGCTTTAAAAGTTCACTAGTTGAGCATTTAAGTATAGATTTTAACTTTGAAATGTTTTCTTTCTTGTAAGGGACTTCTAAATAAAAATATTCTTCTTTACCTAGAATCTCCAGTTCAAAAAGATGAATCCAGTCAATTCCAGGAGAGGATCCCATCATTTTAAATCTCTCAGACGATTTTGATACCATCAATGGTCCTGCACCAACAGCTACACTCCTTTTAACACTTGATAAATATTTTTCAGATTTCTTACACCAGCTAATTGAATAACAAAGTTTGTGTTCTCTTATTGAATCTCTTAGTCCACAAAGTAGATAGGATTTGGGTTGGGTTTTGTACTTTGATTCAAAATAATTATCAACTCTTGCTAATACTTGGTCTAATATATTATCTGGAATCTGTTGTTCTGCAACAGTCTTATTATAATTGATTGCTTCAAGTAAACTTTCCAAACTCCATGTCTCATATTCGTTTAATGATTTTTTCAACTTTGTGTTTATAAGAGGTAAAACACTGCTATTATGTCTAGTTTTGAAAATAGTATCTAAAGTCAAATCCATGATCAACACCAACTTTTTAGATTTTTCATCATCACCTGAATAACTTCCAGAAAAGCCCTCAAATATACTACTGTCAAAGATAAAGACTTAAGATTTAGCAGAGACTAAGCTCATTAAAAATTGCTAATTTTTCTTGAGCGTCTTTAATGAGCGACAGCAAAAGTATCCTGAGTAAAATTTACCAAAGTAAGCTAATCTTGCTGTAATGGCCGCGTATGCTTTTGTTGTACGATTTATTTATTTCACTTTCATGTTATAACTTTGTTCTTCTCGATTTTTATTTAGACCTACAATCTTATATTTCCCTGGTTTAAGAATCAATACCTTTTTGTCTTTATCGCTTTTTAACTCTATCTGATCTACTGGTACTGCTCTTGGATCTTCCCTCTTCAGAAAAGCCTGAATTATTATTGGATAATTCAATTTTGACAGTTTCGACCTTTTCACTTCTACCATTGTATTTGACTCGATACTTAACAGCCAATTAGGCCTGCCATTTATGTATTTTGTTGGAGGATGGTAGACGAACAAATCAAAATGCGTATCGCCCTTCTTTCCATTGAATACGTCTCCTTGTTCATTCAACAGAACACTTATTTCTTCTGATTTTGTTAATTCATAATAAGGCGACTTTGTTCCTGTGCCTCTTTCCGTTAATATATCTTGATAAATGGTTAGCGGGTTTTTTCCTGTCATTTGCTTTAAATGATAAGCCAACCAATTATTGGTTTTCCCCTTTGGAAAGTCACTTTCAATAGCATGATACCAACCACAATGAATGACTACTTTTCCATCTGTGTGATTATCCATAAATTTCTTAACATTCAATGCTTGTTGCAAATCTCTATCCAGCCCTTTTTCTGTTTTCTCGTACCCGAAAAATTTGAACCCAATTTCGTGGGCAGTTCTTATCATGTTTCCCATTTGAGGTTCTCTTGTATAACCTCCAGTGTAGTAACTATTTAACGGATAACCTCTTTCATTCAAGCCTCTATCTTTCAAATACTTTGTACTATCCTCATTTTTTGGGTTAAGGGTTTCTAAGCCTAAATATCTAAATCCGTTTTCATACAATGTCTCCAATAACATTCTGGTAAATATTCTATGTTGTGGTTTTTGGTGAGCTTCGCTTATAATCACTAATTCTTCATCAGGAAGTACCTTCTCAAGGTATTCAAAGGCATTTTTAGGTTGATAATCCATAAATGACAAGCTATCTTCCATTGACATACTGTCGAGTCCCCAAGCAATATATAGTTCATATTGCTGAATTGCTTTTTCATATTCTCCTATGTAGGTCAAATTATAACAGCCTGTAGTTTGTCGCATTTTTTTGCTTGCAACCTCATCCTCTATTTCACTACTAAATTTAGGATTTAAGATATTAATCTCCTCTTCTTGAGCGAATAAGATAATGCTTGTTAAGAAAAACACTACTAATATTTTTAGTTTCATTTCCATCTTATTTATTTCGTACAACGTTTCGCAAACAGCGACGTTGCTGTTCCTCGTGACAGCAATGTACGTCTGTTGCTTTTGTTGCATAACGTTTTTCTCTTTCATCAGTTCGGTTTCCTCGTTATTTTCCTAGGAGAACGCTCACTTTTTGCCTACCTAAAATCTAAAAAGGGAAGCGTTAAGTTTTTTGAAGAGTCTTCGATCCCAAGAAAAATAGCGACTCAGATCCTGCGATTTAGCCCTCGGAAAATAACACTACTAGTTATTAAGAATGCTTTTTGTAAAGAGTTTCATTTTCGTTATTAATCACTATAAATTTCAAAATTTTGAAGCATAAATTCAACTATATTTCTAAACTCTTCCTTTAGGACACCATCACTATTTATCGAAACTACCACAAGATTTTTATTTTGAGAATAAATTCTCCAGAGCCAATGATCTTTTTGTTTTGAAAATTCAGAGCTTATTACTAATCCCTCTCTATATGAATCTATTTTTGAATTGAACTTGGGTTCGTATCCTTCCGTTACAGTACTAAATAAATTAGTAAGAACTGAAGAATCAACCTTTACATTTGATTCATAACCTGAAAGTGTTAAGTTTATCTCTCCCTTTGGAGAAGTAATAGTAACAATCCCGCCCTCATCCTCATTTAGAATATAATCTTCAGGATAAAATATGTGATATCGCTCTGTTGATGGAATATATTTTATCATTTTTATTTTTGCCATACAGGTAAATAATAGTATGTGATGAGATGAGATGAAACTTACGTATTTTTTTTACAAATGTTATGCAACTTAGTTCTACCCGCAACATACACAATCCACACAACATTTCAAATAAAAACATACAACCCAACACCTAAAATACTAACTAACAACCACCTACAAAATAACAAAAAACAGATAAACCCAATCCCCGTAGTCACTTTAAGCGCTTATAAGCACTTATAAGTGCTTAAAGTGACTACAGCTCGTTCAAAAATTACTAGACAATGCCTAACCCTCCCGCTACCAACAGCGTCAATCGCGGGCGAAGGACAGGAGGTGTTGTTTGAATGAAGCGCAGCGGAAAGAGTACCGGAAGGCCTGCCCCTCAAGGAAAATTAGCTGCGTGTTAGACAAGAATGAAGGGGGTACCAGACCATACTTTATGCAGCTAGTAGCAGCCTATTTTCAAAATTCTTTCGGCTAGGGAGTATTCCTATATAAAAAAAGTAAATGAAAAAATATTCCATGTAATTGGTCTTCTACTATTCCTCACAAACTGGACGTTATATCTTTCATAAGATCTATATATCAACCACATAAAGGGAAATTCGTAGCGCTTAAATAAAAATTCAACACACTTACCGCATTCAAGGAGGAGCAACACAATAATTGTGGAGAAGACAACGTCAATAGGGTGAAAAAAGAAGAACCAATTATTCAACTTTAAAAAATCAACTCCTATGAAACGATTTATTCTGTGGTCGCTTAGCCTTGTATTTTTATTCTCCAGCTGTACTAACAAAACCGAAGTGGTCGAACCCCTTGTAGCAACTCCCGTCGACAACTACATACCTATGAAGGTCGGCAATCAATGGGTGTATGAAGCCTATCGGGTAGATACCGAAACCAACGAGATCGTAAATCAAAACATCTGTGGGTGTCCGCAACAGTTCACAACAACTATTGTCGGTGAAACGATCTTAAATGGGATTACTTATTTTGAATTTGAATCTACTGGATCGGACAACGATGTTTGTAATACCAAACTACTACGGGACAATGAAGGCGTTCTGGAGGATGAAAACGGTATTCCTTACTTTTCAGCAACTGATTTTACCAGTATTTTGCATACGCACATAGAGCCTGGCATTGCAAATACGGCTAGCCCAATGGAATATAAAATGTTTGACCCGAATACGCCCTTGACCGTTACCGCTGGTACGTTTGACGTCTTAGAGTACAGAGGGACTTTAGAAGTTTTATCTACTGGAGAAGAACGGTCATGTAGTGTTTACTACGCCAACAATGTCGGACAGTTAAGAAGTACCAAAGTGGCACTATCAGGGAACTACATATTTTATATAGATTTGGTTTCTTATACTATTTTGTAGTGCCTGTTTTTAAGAATTAGTTGGGAGTATATGGAGGTATATACTACTTGCAACAACGTTGGTGCACCGGCATCATCGTTTGTTGCATTTAGGAGGCTTTAGCATTTGATTTCATTTTTTTCTTCTGGCATAGCTCCTGTTTTCTTGGATTATGGGTGTTTTCATTTACCTAACCTACCATCGATTTATGTTTTTTGAACGCTCTTAATTCTAGCCGCAATACCCTCCGCCATAAGAGTAAATGAGCGTAGGGTTCCATTTATTTTCTTTTCCTAAGAGCATTCTTGAAGCGGCAACGCTGGTTTTGCTGCCTATGCTTTCCAAATAGTTTATTGCCTTTTGATTTTCAATGGGGACCATTGTTCGCTGACTGGGTTTTGAATGTTTTATTCGGAGTAGTTCTAAGCCTACCGTTTCGCTCCTTGCGACGACTAATCCACGGCCAAAATCAGGCAAGAATATTCCGATCAGGGTATTGTTGTCCTCAAAATAACCAATGCCTTTTTTATAGTGTTTGTCAATCAAGTGTCTTCTATTTTCATCATTGGCCTCCTTGTCCAATTTGTAGACTTCTTCCAAATCTGCGGGGCCTAGATTTCGGATGGCCTTGGAGATTGGACGATTGTTTTCTAGATGTACGTCAAAGCACACGTATTCTCCTATTTTTTTGAAACCTACTTTTTTATACACTGGTTCCCCGAGTTCGGTGGCAATTAAAAGTTGGGTTTCTATTTTTTTTGCTTTTAAGAACTCGACAAGGAAGGCGGTCATTTCATATCCAAGTCCGCTGCCTCTATAGGTTCTATCTATTATAATATTCGCCAACCACCCTACCTTATCTCCTAGGAAAATATTCCCTGTGCCTACAATTTGACCTTCCATTTCCAGGACAAAAGCGTGATAAAAATCGTGTTGTTTGTAACCCTTCACAAATGCTGCAAAATCAAAATCCCAGCCAATTGGTTTTAGTTTGTTTAGGTCTTTGAGGTCTTTTTCTTGTAATGCTCTTATCATTGTGGAAGGGTACTTGTTCATGGTAGTCTTATGTGCGTTGCGGCTACGTTATTCTTTAAATTCTTCTCGAAGTATCAGGAGTAATTTTCCTAGTTTTTTTCCTGTCCCGTCTCCTCCGCCCCCTAGTAACTGTCGTTTTCGGTAGGTTTAATTAAAGTTTTATTGTTGATTTCAAGCAGGATTTTTTTGAATTATTGGCCTGCTAAGGTAATTTATTTATTTCCGACTCATTCATTTTTTTATTTTTAATTGTCGATAGCGTTAATCAAAAGCAACTTCTTTTCAAATTGGTTGCCTATCGCTTTTCACATCATACCCTACTATTGTTTCATAGGATTTCCCACTCTTTTCATGAAGGACACTAATTGATAATTTCCCTGTTTGTTTTGGAGTATAATTTATTTTGAATTTCCCTTTCTCTCTTTCAAAATACGTCCATTTATTTCTGGAGTCGATCACCGCAACTTTGTAAGCGCGTGGTATATAAAATTCAAAATTATAGGCTTCATTTATACTTAACGTTTTAAATTTGGGGCCTGTTTCTAAGCTTACATAGGTATCTGCATTATAAACTGTTGGAGCTTTAAAGTTCGGGTTGTTTTTTGCTTCCAGAAAAGTTTCCTTCCCATTGAATCCGAATTCAAAATAGGCGGCATCGATTTTCGCCATTTGTTCGTATTGTCTTAACGAAATGGGAGGCTGAACAAAGCTATAATCCGGGTTTTCAGGATAATGATTAAAGATGGCTTCATAGGGACTTAGATTAAACCAATAGTTATCAAATTCTTGAGTACTTACTAATCTTCCATTGACATTTTTTCCATGTCCGCTTCCCCAAGTAGCGTCAAATACTTTCCATTGTCCGTTTATTTTAATGATGTTCCAAGCGTGATCGGTTTTGCTGATTTTTTGCCCCACTCGATAGCCGTAGCCTTTGGAGTATCCTACTACTTTTTCAATTTCCAGCCCCATTGCTATTCCAAGAGTTCGAAACAACCTGCTATACCCATCACAAACTGCTTTTCGATTTTCTAATACATATTTAGGGGTATAATCAGGATAATTTCCAGAATTAAATGCTTGGTCGTCATATCGAATATTGTGCGTCATCCAAACATAAATTGCTCTTGCTTTTGCGATATCCAATTGCGCATTTTGCTTTAAATAATTGGCTAAACTTGGAATATCTATTTCAGCAGAAGCAGGTGCATTTCTTGCATGTTGGTCGATGGCATAGAATGGATTTTTGGGTAAGGACAGCAATTCATACTTTTCTTCTTCCTTGGCTACTGATGTTGAATGCTCCTTTTTTATTGTTTCTGTGTTGACATCGGATTTTGGTGCCACTTTCCTTGTTCCTAGCTGTTCTTGAATTTCAGGAGAACTGGCTTTTTGTTGATAATTTGAAATAAACTCCGAGATCACTTCTTTGTAATTATCCTTGGTTATTCCGTTCTGATGGCCCCAAATCCCTCCAACAAACAAAAGGATTAAGCAGATTAGAAATAGATTCTTTAGGAGTTTAATCATGCGCTTTTATTTCTTTTTATTGTATACCTATAACACGATTGCTTTTCCGATAGTTCCTCTGCCGATTAAGTACCTATTCATTAGGTTAACTTGCCATTTTTTTCTAATCCAATCCAGCAATTCATTATCCCTCAATATTCAGATTTTTTCGTAAAAAAGTAGGTTATCCCTCGCTCTCACGAGCTCCAGGACTGAGTTCCATGCAACCCTAAACTCATTCCCTATTCTCAATTCTAAAGATCATTTTGGCGACCAACTCCTAGTCCCGTACTTCAGGATCTTTCAGGACAAAATATTACCGCATCGATTCAATCCTAAACAGTTTCCAAACCGTATCATACTTACGAAAACTCAATACAATACCGCCTTCCAAATGAGTACTTCGCCCTTCTCTATAGACCTCCCATCCATTGGAAACTCGCAATTGTGTGAACCCTTCACCAATATATGTATCAGTGTCTGTATAGGAAAGTTCTTTCAGGTTTTTAACACATGTATCGTCAAAAAGCAAGGAATACCCTGCAAAAAATTCCGCCTTAGAAATCTCACTTTCCGGCTTGTCGTATCCCATATCCGAGCCCCAGGAACCCTCAATAGGAAAATGAATAATCGCTCCGAGTTGGTCCAGGTCGCCATCTAGAATTGGCTGCACGCTTTCCTTCCAAAACACTTCCAATCCGATAGTATCTGTTTGTTGAGCCTCCGGCCCCAGCCCCATCTCCGCAGATTTCGTGGGCGCTGTAGAGCTTGAATTACAGGCTAGTAACGTAAGGAATACAAAACAACTTAATATTCCAATTTTCATATGCGCAAGTTTACTAGAATACGGTACTTTCTGCTTTATCTCCCTGATAAGTATGATAGGACAGGTCTTTCATTTCAAAGCAATCCTTCTCCTCATTAAACACCTTACAAGTATCAATTGGAGAAGCATAAATGTGGAGTGTCAATGCGCGGTCGTTCGAAGTATTTTCTATACTATGGTACCCCATTTCATCATTCATGTAGGTCAATTTCCCAGGGGTTAACACCAGCCGGTTGGTTTCTTTTAGACATCCGGCATTTTCTTCGTATCGCAGTTCCTCAACAGTTCCTTGTACTTGATAGACCCAGCAATTTTCTCCACCATGACCGTGGATTGGTGTTTTAGCGCCGAGGTCCCAGCATAACAGAATGATTTCATAATCTTTCGTCCTAGCCAGGCAATTTCTAGTATACCCTTCCTTCGTCCAGGTGATACAAGATTCCAATCCATCTGCGTCTATCTTTATTCTCTTCATGATTTTAGCATGTTGGAGCGGATCAATTTCGTCTAAAGCTTTAGTCAACTGTCCAACAGAAAAAATTTGATGCATAGATACTTTTTAGTGAATAATCATTTTACATAGAATAAGACATTTTGCTCGAAAAACCAAAAAACTAGATAATTTCCCTATTTTGGCGGCAATTCAGCGACTAAATATTCGCTTTCACTCAGACTACACACTGTTTCGTGTTTTAAACTATATTCCATGAAGAATACACTTGATTTATTTCAAAGAATTACGAATGACCTCTTGAAGGATGAGGAGGAAAATCCGGTAGCCGGACACATCCCTTCTTCCGAACTGTTTAACACCCTAGATCTTTCCTTAAAAAGAGATCCATTGAGTGAAGAGGAGTTTGAGAAAGTGCTAAAAGAATTGATTTTCGTGTCTCCAAGAACGGCTACGAAGGGTTTTTTCAATCAGCTATTTGGAGGAAGAAATGACAAAGCGATTCTAGGAGAATTGTTAGCGGTAATGCTCAACAACAGCATGTACACCTACAAAGCCGCAGGAGCTCAAATCGGTATCGAAAAAGTAATTCTACGAGAAATTTGTGATTTGATAGGCTGGGATGAGCATTCAGATGGCACCTTAGCACCAGGAGGTTCTATGACCAATTTTATGTCCATGCTGATGGCAAGAGATGCGGCTTCGTCCAAGGTGATAAATCAGGGCATGCAGCAAAAAATGATTGTTTATACTTCGAAAGCATCACATTATAGTATTCCTAAAAATGCAGCGTTTTGCGGCATTGGTAGGGATAACGTTCGATACATCCCAACAGATAGCGAAGGCCGGGCAGAAGTGGCCAGCCTGGAAAAAATGATCGAAGAAGATCTACAGAATGGCGGGCTACCAGTCATGGTAAATTTGACGGCTGGCACGACAGTGATGGCCGCCTTCGATCCAATCCGACCTGTATCTGAAATTTGCAAAAAGCATAACCTGTGGCTGCATGTCGATGGCGCTTATTGCGGATCCGTTTTGTTCAGTAAAAAATACAAACACCTGATTGATGGTGTAGAATTGGTCGATTCTTTTAGTGTGAATGCGCATAAAATGCTTGGTACGCCCTTGTCCTGTTCTATTATCGTAGTGAAGGATAAAAAACACTTGTACCATTCCTTCTCCAATGATGCAAGTTATCTATACCAGACCGATCATGATGGATTTAACTTAGGAAAAACCTCCTTACAGTGCGGTAGAAGAAATGACGCACTAAAATTCTGGACCCTCTGGAAAAGTGTAGGATCCGTCGGTTTGGAGAAAATCGTCGACCATCAATTTGATTTGGCGGAGAAAGCACGGGAATATGTTCGAAACAATAAAGACTATACGCTCTACAGCTATGACAATACCATCGCAATTTGTTTCAATTATAAAGGTATCCCCGCACGAGATATCTGCACGCAGCTCTATGAGCATTCCGAATTGCTAGTCGGCTACGGCACCTTCCAGGAAGACGAGTTCATCCGACTAATTACGATCAACGCACAAAATGAACATCAGGATATTTTGAATTTCTTCAAAAAACTGGAACAATTTGTAGAGGAGCATGCGGCATTATTTGAGGCCCGGGTTGATAGTTAGATCGTTAGTATTCGTTCAGTCAACTAACCATTGCTCCGTTTATGCCTTATGCTTGTTTTTGGGGAATGAATTGTTTAGGATCATAAAAAAACTGCTCTCGTTTTATTTTATTTCCTTCCCATTCCTGATAGGCTATTTCTTCTATTTCAGTTACGGTGTTATTTTTCCATACAAATCTAAATTTCCATTTGATGATGACCTTGTTCTCGGTTTGAAAAAAGGGTCTAATGCATTTTGAGTCTACCGTCAACGCTTTTGAAAGCATTATTTGCTCATTTTTGATTAGATGCACCTTCCCTACCCTTGGTTCATTCTGATTTTCTTGCATGGTAGCATCATCGGTATAGAATTCTTCGATTACCTTGTCATGTGGGTTTTGTTCTACCGCAAGGATGAACTTTTCTATAGTTTCAAAATCAGGCATTTGATTTTTCATGTTCAATTGGGTTTATAATAATTAAGATTCGAATTCATGTTGTTGCGCCAAACAATGCTCAGCCAAAGCCACCACTTTAGCGCTACGCAGACGATGTCTTAGCCCTTCTGTGATGATCAATTCAGCATTTTGCTTATGCTCCAGAAGTAAATTATAGGTTTTGTGAGCGTTCTGATAGGGAGTGGCTTCATCTTGTTTATCATGGATTATCAAAATCTTTTGCGCATTTATAGCCGTAGAAAAAACCGCCTGACTATAATGCTCAAAAGGACGTGTGGTATAGGATTTGAAATAATCAGCAAGATACGCTAGTGCACGATCTGACAGCCGGATCTTACTTGTAAAATCATTGACAAACTCCTGAGCATCAAAGGGGGAAGCTAAGGATACATAGCTTTGTACGCTATAATTGTGGTGAAACATAAAACTTGCACAGGCGAAACTACCAATAGAATGGCCTATAAAATGATCGATGGGACCTTTCTGCTCGATCAACGCTTGAATAGATTTTTCATAAAGAGGAATAGTACAAACCTTCCCTTCCGAATTGCCGTGACCCGGTGCATCAAAGGCATGCATCGTATATTTTTCCTTATCAAAGGTCTCTACAAAAGATTTCCAGCGATAGCTATTGCTTTGCCAACCATGTACAAATAGTATTTGTTCTTTGCCATGTCCCCAAGTGTAACCTTGTACATTTTTGCCATCGACATTTATTTTGAACATTTCAGAAGTCTCTAGAAAAGACTGCTGTTCAGCCCGGAGTTTAGAGCTAAATGGATACGCAAACAAATTAAAGCTTTGTTTAGCAGATAACCGTGGACTGATCCAGGATAAACTATTAAAATATAGGGTGATAACTTTCAATAAAAAATTCATACACAGTATTTTAAGATACCAATCGGTATCTAATGGGGTAAAAAAATTTAGATTAAGGCTCTTCTAATTTCAGCTTTCAGGTATTTACTTGTTGCCACCATGTGCTTGTTGGTATCCATCACTTTGATCATCATCACCGCACCTTCCAACGAAGAGATGATGATTGATGCTAAACTTGACACATCGGTGGTCTTCTTGATCTGTTTGTGTTTGATACCGTTCTTGATTACCAGACATAAGTTTTCATGCATCAATTTCATTATTTTTTTTACAATCAACTTAAGACCGGGGTTGCTATCATCTACTTCTATCGAGGCATTCATTAAAGGACATCCGCCTTCAAATGGTGGATTCGAATGGTATCTTTCGAAATATTTGAGAATGGCATACAGCTTATGTTCCGAATCGTTAGCCCTGGAGATTTCTCGGGCGACATCTTCCAACAACTGCATACACATAAACAATAGCGCCTCCTTTTCTAACTCAGATTTATCCTTAAAGTTTTTGTAGATAGCTCCTTTTGTCAATTTTGAAGCCTTGCAAATTTCACTCAATGAGGTTGCCTTATACCCTTGGGTATTAAACAAAATACTAGACTTCTCTAGTATCGTCAATCTTGTTAATTCAGGATTTCGCACACCCAAAGATACCGATTGGTATCTAAATAGGCAAGGAGTTCTACAGATATTTTTTTTTGCTTGGTATGGATTATTGCTTCTCCTCCCCTTTCCTGGTTTGTAATAACGAAGCATTTTTTATTGCATCTCCTTGTTCCTTCTTTTGCGACCTAACGGCTTAACCTATACAGATGTAGAGTTTAGGTACTGAAATTTCCTCCCCTAAGAGGAGATCATTTTTGAAATATAACCGTTGGCAACTCTTAACTCAATAATGGACAGCGCGACCACAATAATTATTTCAACAACAATATAAATCCAACCTAAATACAATATTTCCTGGTAATGATAAAACGCCAATGCAAGGGACAAACAGCAATACAGTAGGTTAATTATCGCGATTCCCTTCAAGAATTTGCCTAAGTCTTTCTTCATTTTGAAATAACAATAAAAATCATAGACCGCAAAGAAGCAAGGCAATACGGCAAGAAAATAAAGGGTGGCTACCGGAATCCCAAAATAAGCGTTCAGCTTAACTAAAACGACTCCCAACAAAACCGCTGATAGCACAGCGCCAAACCCATCAAGTAGAAACAACTTTCTTAAATATCCTATTTCCATTTTTTTTTGTTTAATTGAATAATTCTTATTCCTATTTACCTTCAATTCAATAGGACAAAATTATTCAATTAATAAAGGAATTCCATTGACAATTGTCAAAAAAGGAATTAGGGAGCTTTTCTAATTCTACTTAATGTTTCCTGAGTAATGCCTAGAAAAGAGGCGATGTGATTTAGATTGACTCTTTGCAAGAGTAAAGGCTGATTTGCTATTAAATTATCATACCGTTCTTTAGCACTGTGAAACAATAAATTCTCTATGCGGTCTACCAGATCTATATAGATTTGTTCTATTTGCATTCTCATGTATTTCTCATAGTGGGGTTTCTCCTTCAGCAAATTTGCCAGATCTGCAGATGAAATAAACCCAATTACGGAGTCTTCCAAAAGTTCGATGTTGTACCGACTAGGTTTGCGTTGAAAAAAACTATCTATTGCTGTTATTAAGCCATTTTCCATTTCAAAATGAGCGGTAATATCTTTTCCATCTTTATAGTAAAAAGACCGGACCATTCCTTGTTCTACAATAAACAAATGGTTACAAATCGTACCTTCTCTATGAAGCAGATGATGCTTGGCAAGTGATTCATTAATTTTTATCTTTTGAATATCCGCCAATAACTCTTTCAAATCAAATTGATTGGTATCTATTAGGTTTCCAAAAATCATAATTGAAAATTCGGTTTTCTTCTGAAATGTTTCGAAGGTATAAAGATAAGCATATCCCTGTTACCGATACCATTTGTTAATAGTACAATCCTCCGTTTTTATTCTAGGAAAACCAACAGCTTTGGAAGCAAACCAAGCCTCTACCTACCTTCCAGCAAATAAAGAGGAATCTTCCAACATATATTCTAAAATGGGTCGGCATCTATTTTTACAGGCAGGAGAGAACACAAGAGGGGTTGGCGTGACCTGTTCCTTCGTTTGTTGCCACCAAAATTCCGCCAAAGCAATTGGCTTTAAATGGTGCCTAATGGCATATTGAAGTAGCTTTGGAGCAGCGCATTCTCCTGCTGCGGAGGGAGGATGCCCATGAGAGGACCAGGTAAATATTTCTAATAGATTTTTCATTTTCCCTGAAAGATTTAAGAAGTGATAATTCTCAAAAAGTCGCTGTTGTAGAGCAATCGACTTTTGCTTTCTTATCGTTTTAAGGGAGATAATTTCAGATTGGATCTTTGTGTTTTTTATTTGCTTGCCAAGTTCAGTAAGTTCTGTCATGCCTTTATCTATGAAATAGTCCCCTACCGAATTATCAAAAATGGAAGGAATAAACTTGTCCTCACTTGCATGGACAGGCAATTTCCCTGATACGGTTCCTAGATAACTGTATGAATGATCTGCTTCTTGAACCACCAGCACCCCATACATTTTACCTTTTTGGTTAGGAAGTTGACGCGCCCACTTTTCAGAATTGGCCATAATGTATTCTTGAAACTCTTCCGCTGCTATTTTTGCAATTTCAGGAACAACGTCCCCAAATGGATTATTCAGTGTTGAAGGAATCGAAGACGCAGAGACATCCGTTTTAAATCTAAAAATATACTGTCTTTCCATTAAGTGATTTGTCTATTCTTCTTGTTTATTCCTAGTTAGGTATCCACGCAGCCCAGTCATGACAGCTAGCGCAAAGTTAATCCGTTTTTATGAAGGAAGAAGGAAACGACTCAATAGACACGTGCCTTCCTCTATTAATTTCAAGATGGCGGTGGCGGATAGCTTACTTAGGTTGGTCATTTATTTCCATTCAGTTGCTGCTTGGCCTTTTGAATTTGATATTTTTAAATAGTTGATTGGATATTTGATTTAGGCTAATTTTGCTGGTTGTCGAGCTGCGGGACGGTGTGGTAATTTTATTTCTTTGTTTTCTCGACTGAACTTGCATGGTCTTTAATAACGTGCCAGGTATTCTTCGTTTTTTCTAACGTATAAGTGACAATTAGTCTATTAAAATAAGGTTTGCCATTTCGTTCCGGCTCTTTGTACAACAGTTCTGTTGTAGCAACGCCAATTCGATCCCCAATATCTGTACTCAATATTTTTGTGCTCGCTGTCCAATCAGGTATTTTAAACCATTTTTGATGAAATTCCATAAATCCATCAACAGTATATACAATTTCAGCACTCGGTTGAATTAATTCCATATTGCCATTTGGAGACATCGTAGCTTTTAAAGCAATTAGATCTCTGTTTTCTATTGCATTCAAATGTTTTAAGAGTACCGACTTAAACAACTCTTCGTTCTTTATTTTTGAAGTTTCATTTTCCTGAATATCCTGTTTTATGTCGCAAGAACTGAATCCAATCACTAGTAAGCTTAGAAAGATCAGTTTGTAATGGAGGCTTTTTGTCATTTTCTCTTTTTTTGATTCGTAACATTCCTATAATTATGTACCGTACGAGTAAAGATAAAGACTTAAAGCTTAGCAAAGACTAAACGCATTAAAATTTAGCCATTCCAATGGGCGTCCTATAGTGAGCGAAAATTCCTCTTTTTAATCATCGCACGTGTCAATATCGTGATCAAAAGTTAACAGTCCGTCAGCGCCAATCCGGGGCGTTCTTTTTCTGATATCTGGATTAAATCCACCTAATTTGTAAAAGTCATAAAGGATAAATCCTCCGATCAATAGCATAACACCTATTGTGATTATAGATGCCCACTCAAATTGTGCTGTTGTTTCTACCATTTTTAGATTGTTTTTCTATTAATAACAACAGTATATTCACGGTTTGAGTTCCTCCCTACCATTTCAAAGGCCTTTCCGTGTTCTTTTTCTTAATTTGATTATTCGATCTTCATAATAGTCTTTTAATTCCTCCATAAAAACCATTGGATCTTTGTACTCGGTTACAACTTTGTATAGTTGATTCTTCTTAGCTAACCGAATCGCTTTTTCTATTCGTTCTTTTTCTTGTTGCAAGTAATTATCCTTAGGAGAAATCGTTATTGTAGAAGATACCTCCCCTAGATTGATGTCCGTATTTCCTTTAAAGATGTGTGTATGATAAGCCTTTAATGTTTCCAGACTTCCCGTCTTATAAATTTCGATGAGTCTGGTCGTAATCTCCGTAGCAATATCCGTTTCATTTTCATTCATGGAAAATTTATCAGGATGAACATGTAATATTGCTTCCCTGTAGAGTCTTTTTTTCTCCTTTTGTTCTTCGAGTTCGGATGGGATCACCTTTTTTTCCTGCTCAAAAATAATTTGTAGCCCCTTGGGTTCCTTGTAATTTTTACCTCGTTTTTTTTGTGCTAACCGATTTGCTTTTTTTGCCTTTTTGATTTGTTTATATAAAACAAACAACTCTTGTTCTTCTACAATCAAATCACTAAGATGAGCATGAATCAAAGCTTCAAAAGCGTTGATTTTCTCATGGATTTTATCTAGTTCCTCCTGGGAGGTTTGAATCTCTTCTCGTAATCTTTTTTGATCCGTACGGTCAATAGAAGGGAGTTTTTTATTAGACATAAAATTGGTCTATTTTTTTACTTGGAATAGGGTATCCAAATTATCTCCAGGAAAAGCAAAACTGTTAGGCAATACCCCTTGTTGATACGCCAAAATTAACAAATAAACTAATAGCTGTGTGCTCTTTTTTACGATAGCCTATACAATACGCATCAGGTATCTACACACTCTCTACAAAAATGCCCCTTTAACCAAAAGCCCTACTTCAACACTCTAGAAGCCACCCCGTTATTCCTATTCCACAAAATTTTATCCTCCCCGCTTACATCTCCGTCCATCGTAAAATCACCGATCAGGTAATTGTTGAATTCACCATTTTGTTGGGTGTAGACTATTTTGTCATCTCCGTTTATATCATAGCTAACCATATCGTCTGCCTGATTGCCGTCTCCTCCAAACATACAGAAGGACCCCGGCGAATATTCCAGCTGCCCATAGCTAGCATCCTGGTAGCTGTCTTCCTGAGTAAAATCAACAGTTATTGCTCCATTTATGATAGGTTTGGGAGTGGCACTCATAATGCCCATGTGATTTCGATGTTCGACAAGCACATACAACTCCGTCATACTAGTTGGCACCTCCAGCACACAATTGTCCATAAAGCTCACCGAACCATCCGCATTCAATAAAGCAGCAGTTTTCCCTATTTCC
>CALLVY010000710.1 GCA_938015925.1 uncultured Saprospiraceae bacterium | reverse complement strand
ATCCATCTCTTCTGCGATGTATCCATAAAGCCAGCTATCAGGGTTTCCATATCCCTTTTTCATTTTATATTTTTTGGGCGCAATCTTCAGGATGTTTGAAAAATCATCAATGAAAGGAGAAATATTTTTTTTATACCTTTTGGAAGACCCCTCCCGACTTGCTATACTACCAGTACCAGGAAGATTTGACCAGGTGGCATCATAATCACTATCATTATTCCACACCGGAATGGTACCAATAAAAAGCTCCCCATTTTCCTGAACTTTCAAAACATTAACTCCATTCGCATCCTGTACTTGAAAATGAGCATCATCACTATTTGACACCCCGCGAACAGTTAATCCAGCATCCATTTCAGGAGCTGTATTAAAGGCAGAGTATCCACTTGAATTCACTCTAAGGGCACCGCCACTTACATAAAGGTTACCTCCATTATCACTCTGAAGGAATAGGTCAGAACTTGTGTTGGTGATGATCTCATTGCCATCAATTCTCAAGGTGCCAGCAATTTCCAATACGCCAGAACCCGTCGAACCAGTAGCATCTGCATTACCCAAAAGTTCTACTTTCTTCGTTCCTTTTATCCGCATCAATTCCGTTCCATTTCCATTTTTCCCAGCTGCATAAAAAACATGATCCGCTGGAGTCCCATCAACGTGGTAGTTTAATTGATTGGAGGACACCCCAAACCCGTAGTGATTTGTTGTCCCTCCATTGTCCCAAAGGGTTATTTTTGCTTCGGTAGTAGTTGGAGAAATGGAAAGTTTGGTCTTTGGTGCCGTGGTCCCGATGCCAATGCGTCCTTCTCTGTCGATCCGCAATCTTTCCAGTTTTGCGTTATTAAAATCATAACTGGTAAAAAATCGGAGCCCAGCATTATTGGCCCCACCTACATCATTAAACCCTTCTATTGAAGCTTGTAAACCGGAGTTGATTTTAAACTGAATTTCACCAAGGGTGGCACCTGCGACCTGATCTGATCCAGACGAACTAAAGCTTAGTAAATCTTTTATAGCCCCCGGGCCATCATAATATATTTCATTGCTCCCCACATCCCGATTCCATAAGCCGATCGGTTGCCAGTTAGTTGAACTGGTCGTGACACTATCATTAAACATTATTTTATGGAACGTTTTGTTGTAAATCAACAAGCCACTGGCTGGATTCAAAATATTCTCTTGTTGACTTTGATCGAGTCGGGGAAAAAGGACGCCTTGATCCTCTGCCTGAATATGAAGGATTGCACTTGCATCAGGAAGCGTGGTTCCTATTCCTACCCCCTTGTCTTGAGCGAAGAGTCCGCTGGTAGAAAGTCCCAAAAAGAGAAAGAGCAAAAACAGCACGTACTTGGGGAATGTATATTTATTTTTCATAAAAAATGGTTGTAAAAAATTGAACTATTGAAAGTATTTAGAAATAGGATTGGTCTCTTGTTAATTTTCAAGCTCTACGGTAGCGAAGCTTGACTTGGCTATTTTGCCGTTGGTAAAATAGGTGCGTAATTGATAGGTGTATTCTTGTCCATCGAGAATATTGTCGTCTTTGTATTCGGTTTCTTGGTTCAACATTTTTGTGATGGGAACCAAGGCTCCGCTGGCGGCTTTTCGGAAAAGGATATTTCCTTTGTAGTTGGCAGCTTCGGTTTTTCGCCACTTGATGGTATTTCTATTTTTACGCTGATTGTAGGTCACAGTAATTTTGGCAGTAGGAACAGGTCGACTAATGCCTTTTGGGGTTTGAATGGTAAAGGTGTTGGAGTAAGATGATTTATTGCCGACATCATCTTCTGCCTGGACCCGATAACTGAGCTTTTGATCGGTAGGAATATTGGTATCTAAAAAAGTGATGCTTTCTTTGTCGAGTAAATTTTTATGGATGCTTTTCCAGTTTAAAGTGTCTTGGTTGGTGCAACGGAAAACCGTGTAGCCGAATACGTCTTCGGTAAAAGAAGGACGCCAAAATAATTGTACGCTGTCTTTCCCGACTTTAATATTGGTAATCGTCGGATGTTTTGGAGGAGTGACATCTGGCAACTGGATACTGACCCATTCGGAAGCTTCGCTCAGATTAGAAGAAGTATCTATGGCGATGATGTGGTATAGAAATTTGTTTTTAGGTTCCTTCGAAAGATCATCTTCAAAGTAAGGTTCTTTTATGGGATCGGGGTTAAGGCGGGCAAAGTTCTTGTTTTTGGATTCTTCGATGCTTCGGAAGACCAAATAGCCTTCGATATCAGATTCCGGATTGGGTTCCCAGCTTAGTTTTACTAATCCTGGCTCCGCGGTGGCGGTTAATTTTACCGGTTGGATCGGTGGAATTTGATCGACCACGGAAACATAGGAATGGAAGCTTCGCTCACTTTCGTTCCCAGAAAAATCCACACTGGACATGGAATAATAATACGGCCCATAAACCACCACTTCATCTTGAAAAACAGAATCCTTGACCAAACTGGTATTTACTTTTTCGAAAGGCCCTTCACTAGAAATAGCCCTGTAAACATTGTAGCCCTCCACGTCTTCTGAAATAGATGGAATCCATTTTAAAAGAACCTTTCTATCGTTGCGATAAGGAATCAAATTGGCAGGAGCAATTGGGAGTGTTTCATCCTTAAGAATAACTTTAAATTCTTTGGACCGTTCACCGGGCACACCAAAGAAATCGATGGCCTCTAATTCGTAAGTATAGCTTTGCCCTTCGATCGCTGCTTGGTCTTGATAGAAATATTCCTGGTATCCAAACTCCCCGTTTTCTTTTTCAGAACGGGAAGGAATAATCGGATTTTCATTCAATAATATTTTGTCACTTGAGGAATTTCCCCAGCGGTAAATATTAACGCCAGCATGAACATCATTTTCGAAAAGCCAATGGAAAGCGACCTTTCCTTCTGTCACTATTGTTTCAATATTTTGTAGCGGTTTAATAATCGTGGGAGTCCCGGCTGTAAGGATTTCTGATTTACCTATTTCTCGCTCTTTCCCATTTTGTATTTCCATTATTTTGTAGGCATAGGACTTGCCGGAAATAGTGCTAGCGTCTTCATAATAGATCCCAAGGAATTTGGCAAATTCATTACTTCGAATGGCTTTTATTAGAATCGTTATTTTGACGAAGCCTTCTGCATCAGTTCCTTTAGTTTCGTTCATAAGCGTTTCCATGGGCTCCAGATCTTTATCACTGGCTTTGGCTGCTTCTGCTATCGGCTCCCATCCTTTAAAGGGTGTATTGTTTAATTTACGCCAGTCATTAGTTCCCTCTTCTTGCCGGTAAATATTAAAGCCTTCTCCTGTCAAATTATAAATGCTTTGCACAAACCATTTTAGTTGTACAATGGATGGGGCCGACTCATTTGTCCTTACCTGCACTTGTTTTTCTTGTGCCCATCCACTCCTTGGAAAAAACAATAAGATACCTCCAATTGCAAAAGAAAGAAGCTTAAAAAAAGCGCTATCCATTATTTTTCGACTCTTCATTTTTTTGAAAATTATCATGCGAAATTATTTGAACCTATTTTGATTGTCTACTTAATGCTATTTTAGCTGCGCTGAACTTCGTTTGTCACTTTAAAATATGTTTGTATTTAAATCTTAGATTCTTTTTTCGAGGGACAAACCAATAGATTTCTTTATTCACAGGCCGCCTAGTGGCGGAAATCTAAAGCATTTGGCCACCCGTCCGCCTTGCGGTTCACGAGCTTTCGCTCGTTCATGCATTCGGCAAAAAGATACGAGTAAACAAAACCCTCGTCAAAAAAAAGGCAGCCCGTCCACAAGTGGTTCGGAAATACATTTCCTCCTATCAGACAATTTTTTGACTGGCATCCCATACCTTCTTTCGTCAGGATTACCAGTACTTTTTATCTTTTTCTTTCTTTGATTAAACTAAAGTGACAAACGAAATTCAGCACAGCTAAAGTAGTATTAGGGAGTAGAAAAAATATAATACCCATTCTGGCTTGTTCTTTTTCCTGCTCCCTTTCTAAAAATCTTATATATTTTCAGCAAATTCCATAGCGAAAGGAATATCAATTCCTATAATAGTCAACTCCCCTTTTATCTCTCCTGAAACTCTGTCCTCCTTCACTGTAGGTGGGTCTGTAAATTCTAATAATAATTTAGCCTTAGCATTAAAACTTGCTAATTTAACTTCTCCATCAGTGAATGCTGTTTCATATTTAAAACCTATAGAGGCATCTATTTCTCCCCATAGCCCAATTTTCAATAATTTAAACTCAGGGACTGCCTGTACTTTTGCCAATCCACCCATATAATAAGAAGCCTTTGCATATCCTTCTACTTTGATGGCTGTTATGTCAACTATCGTTCTTTTGACTTCAAACTTTTTACCGAAACCTAGGCCCAATTCAATTCGGGTAGTAAAACTTTCTGCGGCAGACTTATCGGTGTCATAGTTTTCGAAGACCAACCAACCAGCGACTTGTTTTCCTATGCAGGGCCCAATTTTAAACTTATCATTTTCCCTTCCAAGGCTAACATTTAATTTTTTTGGATTTTTTCCTCTAAGATTTAAAAAGCCTGGAGCATGAAAACAGTATCCTTCTTCGCCATCGGCCACCAGCGTACAAACAAAATGTTCCTCATCTGGATTGTATTGAAACCTGGCTTCTAGTTTTACCTTTTTAGCTACTTTACCATTTAATCCACCAGAGATCTGCTCTAAAGCAAAAGAGCTATTCTTAAACATACAATCTACATAAGCGGTCAACTCCCAGGCTCCTCCTCCACCTTCTCCCCCGACCAATAATCCAAAGCCCCCCCACACATCTTCTGAGGGTATCAATTGCCCATTTTGATTATATTTCATGTTTCGATAAATAGCCCCACCAATCTCTGTAAATGTTATTGGGCCCAATTTGATATTACAAGGTGTGGTCGTTATCTCTTTAGGCTTATAACCAGGTGTTGCTTTCTCACTTTTCAGGTATACCACACCTGCATACTGAGTTTCTGGTTCGCCATCTTTATACACCGTTTTCTGTTCCTCTGTAGCACGGTCTTTTAGTATTTCCTCATCAGTAGGAACATCCTTTAGCAATTCTTTTCCAGATAATGCTTTTTGACGTTTTAACTTTGGCACTGGTGTTGGCTTTGCAGTAGAGCCACTTGCACTAATTTGGACTTTCCAGAAATCAAAGCCATCACTACCTGCGGTTTTACCATAGGTAAATATGGCTTTAATCCCTCGTTTCTTAGGTTGCATAATGGTGATTCCAATATCGCCGGCAAAACCAGTACCTATGATCCAATTTCCATTATTATCTGTTCCAAATTTTCCATTAACGATGAACTTAAGCTTGGCAACTTCGATCCTCAGAACCTTTTTAATGTTGATATTAATTTTTGGTGCAGTCCAACCTTTAGCAGCACTTAATTCGGTAAGATCTTTTCCATCCAAATCTTTTCCGGTTATGAGATAAGATTTCTTTTCAGACTTTAATTTAACTTCTGGAGGCCCATCTGGCCCGGAAATTTCCGGGCCCATTCCGGTGGTCGCTTTAAATCCAATTTCTTGTATTCCATCAACCACTTCAGCGAAGAAACTATACACTTCAATGGAAAAAAGATTCTGCATAATTCCTTCCACATTCGTGACCGGGCTTGCCCCATTCTTTTCTACGAAACCAATATCGCCACTTCCCCATAAATTAAAATTATCCAAGTATTGGCTCTTCACAAAAACGGAGTCCCATTGCAGATCAACATTCATCGAAAGATGATCATTGTCTTCAAAGATGGCATCGTTTATAGTGATGGTCATTTCCTGATCGCCTTCGCCTTTATTCAATACCACTTTCCGCCCGGAAATATCTTCATCCAGGGTACTCACCTGCATTCCATTTTGGTCAAAAGGAGTCGTATAAGCAAACTCTTCCTCATCACCAATCAAAGGGATATATACAAAACCTTTGAGGTAAGAATCCAAAATCCCACTATCCTCAATTTCCATATTGATCTTCCGAAAATTATCTTTAAAAGTATTAAAGGCTGCAGTAGGTCCAGTGCTTCCCTCCCACTCTTTTTCGCATTGGAATTGTATCCCATCAACATCCACCCAAGCTTTAAAATCATTGTCATTGGTCAGTGCAAAAGGAATAGATTGTTCCTCGTCTAATACGACTTGACCACTGCCGTCAAAATCGGTTGGCAGTA
Source organism: uncultured Saprospiraceae bacterium (assembly GCA_938015925.1). Taxonomy (GTDB): domain Bacteria; phylum Bacteroidota; class Bacteroidia; order Chitinophagales; family Saprospiraceae; genus CALLVY01. The sequence continues at coordinate 4,421 of CALLVY010000710.1, read as the reverse complement.
ATAATTGGAAACTGGGGAAGTAAAGGCCTTTCCATTCGGAGTCTGTTATTTTATCAGGAGATTCGGTTTCCGATAAATCGAAAATGGCGGTCTGGCCATCGAGTTGCATGGTGGTATTGCTAATCAGACGAATGTCTTTATTCGCTGCGATTTCTTCGCTAGAAAAGTACCAAGGGTTATTGGCTTGAAAGAAGGTATAGTCTACTCTTTTGTCATTGATATCAGTGATGCTTTCTGGCGTCGTTAGGGTACCATCAAGGGTGAGGGTGAGAACATCATCGGTTACGGCAAAATTAGTAGCCGAACTATCACTGCTAAAATAGTGTATCGTAAATCCATAGGGATCTAGCAAGTCAAAACGCGTGTCTTCCACATCGACATAATTGTCTAGCAATTTATATCCATTGTACAAAACCTGTTTATCAATCGACTGAACGATAGCCACATCGCCCGCTGTCGTGGGATGTGGCAAATGCCATTTTACCCGCCCTTTCAAATAGGTATTGTCTTTTTCGATAATGAGGGTATTGGCATCAAATTCGGCATGGCCATTGAAATCCCAAGCCTCACTGCTCTCTCCACTATTGTCTAAGAGTAGGGTAAAATCCTTGAGCGGTTGAATGATTTCTCCTTCGATCAAAATCCAAAAATCTTCCGAAAACCACAATACGACGATATCAGTAAAATCAACTGTTACCTCTGTTCCATCGGCTTTGGCTTTTACGCTTCCTGTACCAGAAATTCGTTTTTTCCGAGGAAGGTCTGTACTTAAATCTTCATTTTTGGTTAGGCCAATAACCGTAATTAATTTTTCATTTTCTGACGGATTTCCAGCGACTATTTTAGGCACTGCCGGAGCGGTAAAAAAGGTCCTTACTTCACTGACACCTATTTGCTCCGTCAAAGCATTCGGATTGGCAGCAGAAGCATCGGAATAAGCGGTCACCTGCCAGGCATAGGCAGCTTCTGCGGGAAGTGGATAGCGATCTTCCGGTAAAGTCAAGAGGCCATTAAAGCCGATTACTCCGGTGCCTTCTTCGTACCAAGTCTGATTGAATTCGATGGCATCTTCTTGGGATTGTCCATTAAAAATTTCTACAATTTTCAAACGATAATAAATTTGATCATCAGAACGGGCCTGCACCGGGCGTTCCCAGGCAAAATTGAGTTGATCTTCTACCCCCAAAGAACTGGCTTTGTCTTTAGGACTTATCAGTTTGATGGGCTGATCCGCAGCGAAGCCGTAGAAAAAACTACAGACCGGCGAGAAGCCATTATTCTCGAAAGTGGTATTGCCGATCGGGTCGATTACTCTGGTTCGGTAAGCATATCTTTTCCCTACTTCCAGAGGAACCAAATCGGCGCCATAGGTAAAGGTAGTTCCCATCACGGGTTCACTGGGAAGGATTAGGGTGTTGGTGCCGTTTAAGGCATCTTGGGGATCAATTCCTTCCGGTACTTCAGCGATACTTAATTCGTATTCTACAAAGACGGATGCATCCGTCTGAGATTGCCATTGAAATTGAACCACAGGATTTCCGGGAATAATAGTTAGAACAGATTCACAAGCCGGAAGAATAGCGATCGGTGGATAATTTTTTCGCAGATTAGCGGTAAAACAATTTTCTACAGATAAGGCGACTTCTTTTCTTTGATAATCAAATGCCTGAACGCAAATGGTGTAAAAACCAGCAGGTAAACCATTGCCCCCTGTCTCCAATTCGGTATTGGAAATTCCACTGATAATCATATTTCTGGAATCCAGATAGTTGGGAATATCGCTGCCGAAAAAGGTATTGCTTCCCGTTTGAATATTAATGGGTGCTGGATTAAAATTTGGATCGGTAATTAAAGTGATTCCATTTCCTTCCAGGCGGAGACGCAACTGCACATTATAATCGGTTTCATTAAAATCGTTCAACATTAAATTGAGTTGCATCAAACGAGAACCTGGTGCGGTAAAATCGGTTAGGTAAGTACTCCCCGATTGATTGATTACCATATTGCTAATGACGGGATATTGCACTTGCGCCTGCAAGGCTACAGCTTGTAAAAGTAGTCCAGTAATAAGAAGCAGTAGAAATCGAATATTTTTCATTTGTCTAGGTTAAAAGCTAAATCGGGTAGAGATCTTTTTAATAAATATTGAAGTGGCTTTAAAAGAAATCCTTCCTAAAAAGTCAACTGATAATTTAAGTTGGTTCGTATTTCATTGTAAGAGCGATCCTTGTCTATTTGATCGACTTTGGAAAGTAGTCCTAATGCTAAGCCGAGTGCGTTTCTTTTGAGAAAGTGATAGTTGAGGGTGACTCGATTATTGAGGACTCCGAAAACATTTTCGCCATTGCTAAAATTGCTGAGAAACGAAACCATGTAGCGCGCGCCGAGTGCGTTGTCGAGAAATTTTTTGGAAATGGCTGCGCTTGGACCAATATTGATATTTTTAATTTCCAGAGAATTGTTTTGAATATAATTTAGAGAAAACGTTAGTCCGGTCTTCGATTCTTTTCGATTGATGCGGTAACTTAATCCGGCATTATAGAAGCGGGTCGTCACCTCTGAGATGGTGTATTCGTCTCTTGAATTTCCGACTTGGTGACTTAGGTTTAGGCTGAGGCCTTGTCCGCTTTTTTCATTAGTAAAATTGTAATTACCCGAAAGGGAATAATTGGTAGAAACCTGATAAAGATTTAAAGAGTCGGACAACTCATCTTTGGTCACGAGTAGCGAGGAAGAGAAGTTGGAAAAAGAAGCAGACATATTTAAATTGCTTCCAAAAGACTGCGAATAATTTAAGGAACTGATTAGCCTTCTGGAAGCGGAAGTCAGGGCATCGTCGAGGTTGTTGCGTTGTAGACCAAAGCTGCCGGAAACTTGTATTGTTCCTTTGTTTAAGGCCTGGCTTGCATTGATGGTATAGTCTTCCAGGTCATTTTGAAAATAATAAGCTCCGAGTGTCCGGTATTCCGGCGCGATATAATTGTAGGCCAATCCAATATTAAAATTTTGATGAGAATAGCCCAAGGTACTTTTCAAACTATTATTTGTTTCGGTAGAGAGCCGATTAGTAAAGAGTCCGCCGGTATATTTGAAAAGCCCTTTACTTTCTACATTCGACTCTGCTTCCCTGCTGTCGCGACTCAATGCACTGCTTGCTACTTCTACTTTTAATAATAATTTTTTAAGAAATCGATACTGCCCCGAAACTCCCAGCACCAGATTATCCAAGGGCTTGATACCTTGATCGTTGACCGGATCTTCGATGCTGCCAATCACATCATAGGCTTTGAAGAAGATAAGGTCGATAAAATTGTTATTCTCTTTCCGTCCTTCTACTCCTACTTTAAATCCGTAGCCCATGCGCTTGTAGGAAGTTGACAAACCATCTATAGTCGCATCGATGGGTTCAACTCCTCGGCGAAGCCGTCCGTACATGGCGCTAAAGCGGTAATTGACTGGTCCTTTTTTACTCTGAGGATTTAGTTCTATACCCGCACCTAGAAAATTATGTCCACTTAAGGTAAGCGGAGAAAACTGCATGCTTCGATAGCCGAGGTGGGCTTTTGCCCATTTGTACCGGGGACTTAAACCATATTGATTGAAGGGTTGTAAAAACACCGTTTCTTGTTGGCTATAGGTAGCGCTAAACGGCATATCTATGCCCAGGACTCGTGGATTAAGATTTCCGGAAAACAGATAGGAGAGATTATCTTGCCGATCCTCAATACCGAAAGATTTATAATAACCAAGGTTGAATCCGAGAGATCCGGATACCTGAAAAGCCTTTCCTTCGTTTTTAGTTTTTATAAAAGATTTGCTTTCTACCTTGGGACTTGTTGCAGCGAGCTTCTTGAATCTATCCATTTTCTCAGCTATTTCTTCCTTTGTTGGGACTACTTCTTCAGGTTTTACACCTTCCTCTTTTTCATTAGCCAATGCAGGTATTTCTATTTTCTCCTTTGGAAGTTCTGCCTTTGCCTTTGCTTCTTTTAGCTCAAAATCACTTTCCTCCTTGGCGGTTTTTTCTTCCCGTACTGGAACTGGAATGTTTTCTTTCTTTACCACTATTTGCTCGGGTTCCGCTTTGGACTGTTTTGATACTTCCACTATCTTTTCAGGAAGTTCAGTGAGGATCTCCGAGCTTGTTTCTGGCTGCTCAATAGTTGCTTGAATTTGCTCCGATTTGTTTCCTTTTTCTATTAATGAATTTTCTTGCGATTTAGGTATTTGAGCATTTTGTTCGAGTAAGCTTATCGTTTGCTCGCTTATGATCGTCTGCTCACTTATGACCGAAGGTTCGTTTATGATCGCAGGTTCGCTTAAGGTCGCAGGTTCGTTTATGATCGCAGGTTCGCTTATGATCGTAGGTTCGTTTATGATCGCAGGTTCACTTATGGTCGTAGGTTCTTTTGCTTTGACTA
>CALLVY010000709.1 GCA_938015925.1 uncultured Saprospiraceae bacterium | reverse complement strand
TGTTCTTCAAACGCTGGTAGCTCCTTATCTGGAAAGTTATCGAATGTAACTATTTTAATTTTTCTGCGTCAAATAAAGGCCTTTCTGAAGATACAGAAAGGCCTTTATTAATTTCCCAAAAACTTAAAAACGCTTTTTTTTCGACGAGAAAGGATCACTCCTTTATACGTCAACACTTTACATAGTAGAAAAATGTTTTATACTAATTCAAATCTTCGTTTTTTTTTCCTATCATTGAGTCCTCTAAACAGGTCTTTTCGGGAAGAACCAACAAGGAAAAAAGAATCAATCGATGACAAGTGCTAACTTAAAGTCTCTCCTTATTAAAGGAATTGCAGAAGACCTCTCTTATCTCGAACTCAGAGTACACCTAATTGATTTCAAGGAACAAGGTGGTGAACAGCCTCAAGCCTTAGCTGTTTTGGAAGAAATCCATAAAACGGTAAGCGATGAAACGGTTGGTGATCGTTTATTGGAATTAATGGACCTTACAGAAGGATTGGGAATAAAAGCGCTCAAGGTCTGGTAAAGAGTTTATTTTCAAGGGCTTCCTCAAACCTTTGAAAAACCAAGACCTGCTTTCAAATTTTTCGGCCTTACTTTCTTCTTACTACGAAGGTAAATTCCATTCTGGTATTGACAAAAGAAGTCGTGGTCGTTCGGGTATTGAAACGCGCTTCGATGTGAATTTTATCTTCTTCAAAAAAGTCTTTTGCTTCTAGTAAGGTTCCCGGAACCTGCAATAGGCTTCCGGTATTAAAGGGGATTTCATTTCGCCAATAAGCTTCATGGATCAAATTATTTTTTTGCCCATCATAAAGGTAAATGGAGAATTCCTGTACAAAATCATATTCGTCGCCGGTAAAAACAGAAACCAACTGTGCCGACTTTGGATTAATCGAACCGATCTCTTCTCTAGTATATCCGTTAAAACTCAAAAGCGAATCAAGATTAGATTGAATATTTCTAAATTGAAAAAAGTGATCCTCTACTGTATTTAAACCTGCTGGTATTTCAAAATCTACACGATAAGTCATTTCAAAAATCACATTCTTCTGATTGTCTTTTCCACAGCCAGAACTTCCCAAAACGATCAAAAGCAAAATAAAATAAAAGCTATTTTTATACATTGGATTATTTTTTTTCAAAATTATGTTTCAATCATTCTTCAAAAAAAGAAAAAAGCTTCTCTTGTGTTTTTTCTAATCTCCCATAGGATAACGCAGAATTTAGGTAAAAATATTCTTTCCTTTTAAATTTATCTATATATTTAAGCGCTTAGGATCATCTAAAGAATAACTTATAACATTTGGCTGCTTCCTTTCTTCCTACTCTTCGTTGGCGAAAAGCTCGTTGTGCCTTAGCATAAGTCTCATTTCACCGCCTCGATTAGAAACAAAGTAATCGACCCAAACATCTCGACAAGCTCGACACATGCCTTTATATCTTATTTTTTATATGATCCTTAACAATTAAGATTAAGCAATCTATTTCCAAGTTAACCATCTAAACTTGGAACTTCATTTGTCCAGCAAGCTAAAACCAACTTTACCCCATGGGAGAACAAAGAGTATCCTTAGTCACTGATCAAGCGCAGATGCAGCGCTTTGTCCAACAACTCCTCAACGATGTACAAGCGCTCGAGCATATGCTTGATAACGACTGGTTTGAAACTGGTATTACGCGTATCGGTGCCGAACAAGAAATGTGTATCGTAGACAGCAATACTTTCAAACCCGCTCCTATCGCAATGGAAGCGCTCGCAATGATGAAAAAGTATCCTTGGGTAGAAACGGAGTTGGCTCAATTTAACCTCGAAACTAATCTTACTCCTCGCGAGCTCAAAGGAAAATGTCTGAGCGACATGGAAAAAGAAAACTTTACGAATCTACAGATCATTCGTAAAAATTTGAAGAAGCTAGACGCAGAAGTAATTCTTACCGGAATCTTACCGACCCTCCGAAAATATCATTTGGAGATGGAATACCTTACTCCAAAGAAGAGATACAAAGCACTAATGGAAGCCATTAATACTCAATTGATTGGTTCTGCTTATGAACTTAGACTTTTGGGCATAGACGAATTATTGGTGCGACACAATTCTCCTTTACTCGAAGCATGCAACACTAGTTTTCAAGTACACTTACAAGTGGCTCCAAACGACTTTGTAAAAATGTATAACATCGCACAAGTTATGGCCGCTCCTGTAATTGCGATCTCTGCCAATTCTCCCATAATTTTTGGCCGACGACTTTGGCATGAATCCCGAATTGCACTTTTCCAACAAGCACTGGATACGCGTACGACCCATGATCACATGAGAGAGCGCAGTCCAAGGGTTAATTTTGGAAATGATTGGTTGCACGATTCTGTCCTCGAAATCTATCGGGAAGATATCGCTCGTTTTCGGGTATTGCTTAGCAGTGATATTCAAGAAGACTCTATTGATATGATCTCAAAAAATAAAGTTCCTAAACTCAGAGCCTTACAAGTTCACAATTCTACCGTATATCGTTGGAATCGTCCTTGCTATGGAATTAGCCCAAATGGAAAACCTCATCTTCGAATTGAGAACCGGGTACTTCCTGCCGGGCCAACGGTGGTCGACGAAGTCGCCAACTCTGCATTTTGGATCGGGATAATGGCGGGTGCCGCTTTACAAACCGACGATATCAGAAAGAAAATTTCTCACTCAGATATTCGAGACAATTTTGCAAAATCTTCTCGCTATGGAATTGATTCTAAATTTACTTGGTACAAAGACAAAAAAATAAGTGCAGTGGATTTGGTTCGCAAAGAATTGATCCCGATGGCTCGAGCCGGGCTCAAAGCGCATAAAGTATCTACTGCTGACATCGACAAATATCTGGGAATAATTGATGAACGTGCCAAGTCCCATACGAATGGTGCCCGTTGGCAATTGCGAGCCTTTACCAAACTCAAGGAAGAAACCACTTCCGATGAAGCAATTACCTGCCTCACTGCAGCCATTATTAAAAACCAAAAACAGGAAATTCCTGTACACAAATGGAAAATGCCAGAACTACGAGACCTCCAAGAATATCGCCCGGGCAAACTTAAGGTAGAAGAATTTATGACTACGGATCTTTTTACCGTCCAAAAAGATGACATCATACAACTGGTAGCACAAATGATGGATTGGCGAAAAATCGGAAATACTCCGGTGGAAGATACCAAGGGTAATTTGATTGGACTAGTGACCTCTCGGCTCATTCTTCGCCATTTGGTAAAAGATGCCAAAATTACTGGCAAGACAAATATGGTCAAAGACATTATGGTCAAAAACCCAATTACCATTAGTGCCGGAGCCAGTATTTTTGAGGCGATGAATACCATGCGTGAGAATAAAGTCGGTTGTCTTCCCGTAGTAGATGGCAAAGAATTGATCGGAATCATTACCGAAAAAGATTTTTTAAGAATCACTGGCAGACTCATGGAACGCTTAGAATAAGTAGCTATTTTAAAAATTTCACCCTAAAAATTCCATCATTAGCGGTAAAAGCAACAACATCAAAGATTTGGACTCAAGGAATGAACATTTGCCTTGAATGAACGTATTATTAATATACCCTATCCAAATTCCTTATAAAGTGGCACAAATAACTTACTTTTGTTGCCCAATTTTAGATCACTCAAATTATTACTGTTATGGCATTTGACATTGATATGATCAGAGCTTATTACGAGACTCTGGACAAGACCGTTAAGGATGCAAAAACGGCTTTAGGTCGTCCCTTAACCCTTTCGGAAAAAATCCTTTATACCCACCTTCACGCAGATTCTCCGATGCAAAATTACTCCCGAGGCGAAGACTATGTCTTTTTTGCCCCTGACCGAGTAGCGATGCAAGACGCAACTGCTCAAATGGCATTACTGCAATTTATGATGGCGGGAAAAGATAAAGTTGCGGTACCTTCTACGGTACATTGCGATCACTTAATCCAAGCCAAAGTTGGAGCAGAAGCAGATTTGAAAGCTGCTATTGATACCAGCTCGGAAGTTTTCGATTTCCTGCAATCTGTATCCAATAAATACGGAATTGGTTTCTGGAAACCTGGTGCAGGGATTATTCACCAGATTGTTTTAGAAAATTATGCTTTCCCTGGTGGAATGATGATCGGAACGGATTCTCATACGGTAAATGCCGGTGGATTGGGAATGGTAGCGATTGGTATTGGAGGAGCAGATGCAGTAGATGTAATGGCAGGAATGCCTTGGGAATTGAAAATGCCAAAATTAATCGGAGTAAAACTCACTGGTAAATTAAGTGGCTGGACTTCCTCTAAAGATGTAATCCTAAAAGTTGCAGGTATCGTCAGTGCCAAAGGAGGTACTGGAGCAATCGTTGAATACTTCGGTGATGGTGCAGAGTCTTTATCTTGTACTGGAAAAGGAACCATCTGTAATATGGGAGCAGAGATCGGAGCAACCACTTCTACTTTTGGTTACGACGAATCTATGAGACGTTATCTAAATGCTACCGATCGAGCAGATGTCGTAGCATTGGCAGATACTGTTGCAGAACATCTCACTGGTGATCCAGAATGCTATGCTAATCCAGAAAAATATTTTGATCAGGTTATTGAAATTGACCTTTCAACTTTAGAGCCTCATATCAACGGTCCTTATACTCCTGACTTGGCTTGGCCAATTTCTAAGTTTGCAGCAGCCGTTAAAGAAAATGATTATCCACAAACTTTGGAAGTTGGATTGATTGGTTCTTGTACCAATTCTTCTTACGAAGATTTGACCCGTGCCGCTTCTTTGGCACAACAAGCAGTTGATAAAAAATTAGTAGCCAAAGCAGAGTTTACCATCACTCCTGGATCTGAGCAAATCAGATACACCGTTAGCCGAGATGGAATTTTGGATACTTTTGCAGCAATGGGCGGAACCGTACTAGCCAATGCTTGCGGTCCTTGTATCGGTCAATGGGCACGTCATACGGATGATCCAAATCGAAAAAATTCTATCATCACTTCTTTCAATAGAAACTTCTCTAAAAGAAATGATGGAAACCCACAAACTCACTCTTTCGTTGCTTCGCCAGAAATCGTAACGGCAATGGCCATCGCAGGTGACTTAACGTTCAATCCACTGACCGATACTTTGACCAACGAAGATGGAGTAGCGGTAAGACTTGATCCACCAACAGGTGTCGAGCTTCCTCCAAAAGGTTTTGATGTAGAAGATGCAGGATTTATTCCACCAGTTGCTGATGGCAGCAATGTGGACGTCTCTGTAAGTCCTGAGTCTAATCGTTTGCAATTATTGACTCCTTTTGAGCCATTGACGGCTACTAAGGTCACCAATATGCGAACCTTGGTAAAAGCAAAAGGGAAGTGTACAACTGATCATATTTCTATGGCTGGTCCATGGTTGAAATTCCGTGGCCACTTGGAGAATATTTCTAACAACTGTTACATTGGCGCCATCAATGCTTTTAATGGCGATGCGAATAATGTATTCAATGCTGTTACCGGAGAATTTGGAGCTGTTCCTGATTCTGCCAGAACCTACAAATCCAATGGTATTGGAACCGTAGTATTTGGAGAAGAGAACTTGGGAGAAGGATCTTCTAGAGAGCATGCGGCAATGGAGCCTCGTTATCTAGGAGTAATGGCCGTAATTGTCAAATCTTTTGCCCGGATTCACGAAACGAATTTAAAGAAACAAGGAATGTTGGCTTTGACTTTTGCCAATCCTGCAGATTTTGATTTGGTTCGACAAGATGACTTGGTGGATATCCTTGGTTTTGACACCATGGCTCCTGGAAAAGCATTGACTATCGTTTTGCGACATGCAGATGGTACAGAAGATCGCTTTGATGTCAATCATACCTATAATGAAGCCCAAATTGAATGGGTTAGAGCAGGATCAGCCCTCAATCATTTGAGAAAAGAAGCAGGCGTCGTTTAATAAAACACCGCTTTTAATAATAAAAAAGCCATTTGGCCTTGAAAACAGGGACTGAATGGCTTTTTTTTGTGACATAGTAACTTTTTTCATTATATTCGTCACAACACATGAGAAACCTAATTTTCTAACGCCAACTAAAAAACGAATTTCTATGATTCAGGAATTTAAAGACTTTATCATGAAAGGCAATGTGCTAGATTTAGCCGTTGCTGTAATTATCGCAGGTGCTTTTGGTGCGATTATCACCTCTTTCACTGCTGACGTATTGATGCCCCCCATTGGACTTGCTATGGGTGGAGTAGACTTCAATGACCTTGCGATTCAACTTCAACCTGCTGTAATGGCAGCTGATGGTACTGTTGCAACAGAAGAAGTAGCTATCCGCTACGGAAAATGGATCAATACCATTATCGACTTTTTGATCATTGCCTTTGTACTCTTTATGATCATCAGATCTTACAATAAATCTCAACCTGCTCCTGAGCCAGAACCGGCACCAGGACCAAGTGCAGAAGACTTGTTGACTGAAATCAGAGATGCATTGAGAAAATAAATCTTTTGATAGATAAGATAAAAAAGCCCCCTTCAGGAATTCTGGAGGGGGTTTTTTGATGGGGTGATTGTCTGGTAAATGTAAATCTAGAATTTGCGTCTAGCATAGGAGAGATTGGTTGGAAAATTCCTACGTTCCTAAAAGTCATCAGTTCGATCCAATCTTTTTCCTAAATACGAACGATACAATCATATCTCCCTTTCGTTTGTTCTGGTCTTACATGCCTTGTTTGGCTTCTGCTTCATCGACAGCGGCATAACTTCTTTAAGTTGACGGACACCTGACAACTATCTTTATCGTCGATTAGACGCATCAATTTCGCATTTTAGGAACCACGCAACTCTAAAACTACTCTTAATTGAAATAGCTTTAGAAATGATACCTTTTAAGTCTGTTAATCCATCATTACAGATCTATAAACATGACCACGTAGGGAGCCGATAATGATTGTTTATCCCAGGCATCGATGACTTTCCCCAGTTGCATTTATTACTGCATCATTCGCTCATCATCGTCGCTAAAAAGCTTAACTCCTCTTTTCAGAATGAGAATCGGTCACCCCTTTCCTATTAATCTATTATTCCGTTGAGTCGTAGACAGACGAAAGCCCTCCTGACAAAATCGTCAGGAAGGCTTTATCTTATATGGAGTTGGCGGCGACCTACTCTTCCACCTACTGGCAGTACCATCGGCGCTGAAAAGCTTAACTTCTCTGTTCGGAATGGGAAGAGGTGAACCTTTTCGCTATAACCACCAACAAATCTTTATACT
>CALLVY010000708.1 GCA_938015925.1 uncultured Saprospiraceae bacterium | reverse complement strand
GGAATATAACCAAGAGTTTGGTAAGTTGTTTTTTCATGGGATATTGGAGTTATCTTATATTAAGATAGCTATTTTCCAACAAAGGTACAAATCTCTAAGTCTTTGTTATCAACTACGAGTGATCAATCTCCCACCCTATTTAGGGTATTTTTCTTGTCCAATAGATTTATAATATCCAAGATTATACGACACTAAATTGTGGGTGGCTTTAGTGGCTTTGTTGAAGCTAAATCGATTAGTTGCACCTTTAGCATTACCTTGTAAGCGGCCTATAGTTCTCCCACTAAATAATACATCAATTAAAAAGAGGAATCAAAGAAGTTTTAAAACTTCTTTGATTCCTCTTTTTTCTATTAAACCAAGCTGCTTTGAACAATTAAGAGTCCATCAAAACACCTTAAACGACAAGCTCTATTCTACTCTGTTTCCTTCTTCCTAAAATCTGGATTAAACACCACTGCAAACTGCAAATAATCCTTTCCAAAAGCATTCACTCGCTGACGCAAATAACCAACTTGTGCTTGCGTCGTTTTGTTAAACTGGTAACCCAATCCGGCATACAATCGATTGCGATCAAAAAAGGTTTGTTTGGTATTCACAAAGATTTCATCGTAGACGCCGAGGAAGAAAGTTCCGGGGCTGATTGTTGGATTATTGAGGGGAAGAAAAGCCATCAGTCGATAGCGGACTCGGTTTTTATAATCGCCATTGACCCAGCGTTGTTCGAGTCGATAACGGTGTTCAAATTTTAGTCGACTGACTTTATTGATGAGGATGAGTTGTTGAAAAATTCGATGCTCCGTAGACTCAGCGGCCTTTTGCGGGCTTTCAAAATCATGTGAAGCGATATAGCCATAACCAGCCGTGACAATCGAACTTTTGGAAAGGTGATAATTCAAACCCGTTCGGATCAGGAGTTGTTCGATGTTGACGGGTTCTACGGTATGGTTTCGATATTGGATTTCGGAGTGAATACTAAAATCATCGCTGATTCGATTGGTTCCAAAATACATTAACCAATTACCAAACTCATTTTGTTGCGCAAGCAGAGGATTTGACAATTGGACGAATGAGAAGACAATAAAAAGTAAATAGTATTTTTTGATCATAATTTTTTGTGAAATAGCTTGAAAAAATCCACACCCCCACTCGGGTAAGTGGGAATGGGAAAGAAAAAACTATTCGAAATTAGACTTTTATTTTATTTTATACAGGGTTTGATCCTGTAAAATTCACCAAACCACTTTTTACATCATACATCGCTCCGATAATATCTATCTCTCCATTCTCCAACATTTCCCGCAAAACGGGGCTTTGAGCTTTGATATTTTCGACGGTGAAGTCGACATTTTTTTGAGACACTTCATTCACAAAATCCAAATTGGAAGAATTCCTGGCAACTCCTTCTGCGGTTTCCACGGCATCAACTGCAGGCATAATCTTATCCAACATCTGTGTGAGATTGCCTAAGTCCGCATGGTCGCAAGCACCTTTCACCGCACCACAGGAAGTATGTCCCATCACTACAATCAATTTTGACCCCGCCAGCTTACAAGCAAATTCCAAACTTCCTAAAATATCTTCGTTGATAAAATTTCCAGCGATCCGAGCATTGAAAATATCTCCGATTCCCTGATCGAAAACAATCTCCGTTGGGATCCGAGAATCAATACAACTCACCACTGCTGCAAAAGGATATTGTCCGGTAGCTGTATCTTCAATTTGCTGATGCAAATCTCTTGGTAACATTTTATTATTGACAAATCGAGCATTGCCATCTTGGAGCATGGCCCAGGCCATGCTTGGGCTAATAGTAGACTGCGTGGCAGCAGTCTGAGTAGTATCGTTGGCAGGCAAAGTAATAGACATTTTTGATGATTTTTTTTATTAAAAGAAAAATTCAAGGAGCATCTTTTTTTTTATAATGGACGAAAAATAAATTTCTTATTTTCCGTCCATTACTAAATCAAAGGAAAAAATTTAGCTGGCAACTGGCAACTCTTTATTCAGAGCAATCGCCATTTCGTTCGCTTGATTTTTGACTCCTTTTACTTCTCGTTCGATGATGGTCAAATCAATATCTCGGTATTTAGCATTGGTCTCAAACTCCTCAATGATTTCGATAACATCATAATCAATATTGATCGACTTGGAAGCATCAATAATCACTTTGGAACCATCAGGAATCTGGCTTAGTGTTCTTTGAATACTTGCTTTGTTGATAAAAGTGACATCCTCTGCTAGTGCCAAACGTACAACTCCGTCTTTGAGGTGTTGGTCTTTTCTGAAAAGGAATGGTTTCTTGTAATTATTATACAAGACATAGAAAATAGCTACAGCTAATCCGATTCCAATTCCAACCAAAAGATCGGTCATTACAATTCCGATGATGGTTACCATGAAAGGAACAAAGTGAGTTTGTCCTAAGCCGTACATTTGCTTGAAAAGTTGTGGCTTGGCCAATTTGTATCCTACTAAGAATAAAATAGCAGCTAAACTTGCCAAAGGAATCAAATTTAAAAGCATTGGAATTGCCATAGCAGATAATAAAAGGATCACACCATGCATAATTGCAGCGGTTTTAGTCCGTCCACCCGATTGGATATTTGTAGAACTTCGTACAATTACTTGAGTAATTGGCAAACCACCAATCAAACCAGAAACGATATTACCAATTCCTTGAGCTTTCAATTCTTGATTGGCAGGAGTTACTCTTTTTAGAGGATCCATTTTATCGGTAGCTTCCAAACACAGTAAGGTTTCCAAACTCGCGACAACGGCAATCGTAATACCCGTTACCCAAACCGCAGAATTTCCAATTTGACTAAAATCAGGAAAAGTAAATTGATCGATAAAACCACCAATACTTTCTGGAACTGGAATAGCCACTACTTGCTCAGGGTTTAAAGCAAAACCTGACATTCCCTGGAAAACTAAATTCAATATAATTCCCAAAGCAACCACAACTAGTGGTCCTTGAATCATCTGAAAGATTCTGATTTTCTTCATAAAGGGTTGTTCCCACAAAATTAGGATCAACATAGAAAGGGAAGTAATAATAACAGCTCCCATGCTAACGGCTTCAAACATGTAAAACAGCTCTGAAAAGGTGTTGTGACCATCTGGTTGAGCAAATGCAAGACTCCCTTCGTAATCTTTATCGTAACCAAAGGCATGTGGAATCTGCTTGAGGATGATAATAATTCCAATCCCAGAAAGCATCCCTTTGATTACCGAAGAGGGAAAATAGTAACCAATAATTCCGGCTTTGGCATAACCTAAGGCCATTTGGAATACTCCACCGATCACTACTGCCAATAAAAAGATTTCAAAAGCGCCTAATTCTTGAATCGCGGTCAATACAATTACTGCCAAACCTGCAGCAGGACCACTCACTCCCAATTGAGAGCCACTAAAGATTCCAACCACTATCCCCCCAACGATTCCGGCAATAATACCAGAAAACAAAGGAGCTCCAGAGGCTAAAGCAATACCTAAACATAATGGTACGGCTACTAAAAATACAATGATCGAAGCTGGAAGATCATTCTTTAAATTGTTGAATATTCCGTCTTTTTCTGAATTCATCACTAATAATTTTAAGCCTAGACGTAAGAATTTTGGGGCAAGTTGGGGCAACTTAACCAGCTTTTAAGTCTAGAATAGTTTAGAAAATATTTTACCGCACCTCCGCTAATTGGAATTACGCGTTTTGCTGTGCAAACATAATAACTTTTATTGATAATAGCAATACTATCATCCATAAATACAGAACTATAACCAATAACCATTTAACTTGTTCACAAAAAACCTTACTTTTGTAAAAAAAGATTGACTATCTATGGCAATAGGAATCACCGTCACCCTAAATGAGCGTCTTTATTTAAAAAATCCACAGGAAACTACCTTGGGCAAAAGTCTTATTAAGGAAAGTATCTTATTGATTGATGAGATTGGTTTTGAAGTATTCAACTTTAAGAAACTCGCTAAGGCAATGGGTTCCACCGAAGCTTCGGTTTATCGCTATTTTGAGAATAAGCACAATCTCTTGATCTATTTGGTGTCTTGGTATTGGGAATGGGTCAGTTACCTGATCGATATCAATATCAGAAATGTAGAAGATCCAAAGCGACAGCTCAAGATAATCATCGGGACCTTGGTTTATGCCTCTAAGGACAACCCTTCTATTGATTATGTCAACGAAAGTGTTTTGCATCGCCTCATCATTGCAGAAGGCACCAAAGCTTACCATACCAAGGAAGTGGACAAAGAAAATGTCGAAGGCTTTTTTGCGAATTATAAAAAACTCTGTGAAAAGGTGGCAGTAGTGATTGCTGCGATTAATCCAAAATTCCCCTACCCGCATACCTTGGCCAGTAATCTATTT
>CALLVY010000707.1 GCA_938015925.1 uncultured Saprospiraceae bacterium | reverse complement strand
TCGATGGGAGCCGTGAGTTCAAAATCAAAATGAAAGCCTCTGACTTTGGTCTCTTGGGGCGTTCCGGATTTGATATGAATCAGCCGAGATTTGGGCTTTGTTAAGGCTTGAAAATGAATGGCTGAGTTTTGGTCAACTTTGCCGCCGCCGACTAAGGATTTTTTAAGCAAAACGGCTGTAAATTTTTGGATCAAATTATTGACAAACAAGTTAGCATAATCCTCCTTTTCTGGTGATTGGTATTGCGCCTGGTTTTGCCCCTCTACATGCTGGCTAATACAGATGGAAGTATTGGCTCGATATCGCATTGTTGGTTGGAAAATAATCTTTGGAAGCATTTGGATCGCATCAATAGAAAAATCTACTGCTCTGAAATTCCGATCTCCCAGACTCATCCTTGATTTTTTAAAGAGACCAATTACAAAATGCTGGACAGCTTCTTCCACATAAAAGGAAATACCGATTCGTATTTTTCCACTCTGAATGAGGACTCCGCCTTTTACGCGCTTTAAGTCATAAGGTGGTGCAAAATCAATTCGATCAAAAGTAAATAGTTTGAAATGTTTGCCAGTAGCATCATAGCCTTGGCGGTGCAACCAGTCTGCAAAATCAGGATCGGCAGAAGAGAGCACCTTATATATCCAGGAAGATATAGGGTATTGATAATTGAGCGGAAGTACGCTATTAGGAGTACAACTAAGTTGAAGTTCTAATCGCATGAGGAGAATAATATGGTGTTTATTTGTAATTCGCGCCCCTCAAGATACCAAAATATTTTAATGCGTCTATAATTGATCATTTTTTATTTTCCCCAAAGCTAAACCACTCGCTACCCGATTGAATCCGGTAGGGGGCATTTTCATCATCTAACATTTCAAAAATTAGTTTATATTTATTCTTCAATAAAAACTTACTATGTTTGATCTACTAGACGAATACGAAAATCAAGATCATTTTTTCTTTAGCCCAGATCAGATTTTAAAAGAAGTGTGCAATGCGCCAAAGAATGCAAGTGGTATCTACCTCATCTATGCCCTTACCAAAGGAAGAGTTCTATTATATTACATCGGATCTTCTGGAAAAGTGGAAACTTCTGGAAAAATCAACCACCAGAAAGGGGGGCTTTACAATAGCATTGTTGAATCAGAGCAATGGGATAAACCGAGAAGGTGGATTTGGCCGGAAAAAATGAAAGAAGAAGATATTGAGGCCCTGGATATTTATTGGTATGTGACTTTTGATAAAAATAATGATCACATTCCTACTTTTTTAAAGTCCATGCTACTCCAGCAATATTTTGAAATCCATAGAGCCTTACCCTCTTGGAATTTGGAATTGTAATTTTCTATTAATCTGCTGCTGCTTTATTTTTTCCTTTTTACAACACAACTAAAAACTCCTTGAGCATGCGCTGCAAGGAGTTTTTAGTTGCTACTCCCCTATTCCCTTTTATTCCTTCCAGTATTCCCGCTCCCTTTTTGTTCCCTAAGATTATCTAACTCCCAGATAAGGACCGCTCCCTTAAATTTTCCAAAAAAAATAAAAATAATTCTCCCCAAAGGGTAAGATTTTCTCCACTCCACGATAGAAGGGAAATAAAAGTGTTCACCTTTTCGCAAAAAGCTTATCAATCCATAGGAAGAAAGCCTCGCGGATAGAACACAAAGTAGCAGGAGACTACTTGGAATATTCCCTCTTTCTCCCTAAACGAAACAAGTGAAACAACATCAGCCAAAGGAAATCCAATTGATCCAAAGCCTTCAAAACCACGAAAACACGGCCTTTTCGGCCCTTTACACCACTTATCAAAACTATTTTTGCCGATGGGCAAAAAAGCAATTCCCTCTTTTGGGAGCAGAAAAAATCGAAGATATTTTTCAGAATGCACTCATTGTGTTTATTGAAAAATTTATTTATACGGGAAGAGTCCGGGTAGAGCATGGCCGGGTGATTGGGCTAAGCGCCAGTGTTCTTTCTTTCCTCACGACAATTGGTCGGAATATGATTTTGACGGAAATAAATAAGGCGAAGCGCATGCCAATTAGTTCTTTGGAACAGCAATTTCATCTAGTCGATACGGCTGCAGACGTACCGCAGGAATTTCAGGAAATGCGTTTGCAATTGGTTCGCAAAGCGTTTGAACAATTGAAAGAAAAAGAAAAAGAGGTGCTCTATTTTAAATACGTCATGGGCTATTCTTATGAAGAAATCAGAGTCTTGATGGAATTGGAAAGTGCGGATAGTTTGAAAACTTTAGGAGCGCGTTATATGAAAAAATTTAGAAAGCACTTTAAACGATTGAGTGCGGAAGCAGAACTGGTGACTGCTTACTAAAAGGGCCTTTCAAAAACCGAAATAATTACTGTTAACTGTTAAAAAAACTTGCTTATGGATTCAATAAATTTACACCAACAATTACTCATTGATCAATACCTCGCGGATCAATTGCCCCCTCAAAAAGAAAGTCAATTCAAAGCGGCTTTAAAAATTCCGGAGTTTGCAGAAGCGGTCGCTTTGCAAAGCGACTTGCAAGATTTTCTTTTGGCTGCTCCGCAGCGAAGTCCATTGAAGGCGGTCTTTGAGAAGATCGAATCGGAGCAGCGAAAAGGCCATTAGAAATTTGATAATTATGGAAAGGCCAGGCTAAAGAAACAGGTTTTTTTTATCGATTCTTGCCTTCTAACAAGCAGGAAGTTAAAGAAAACACAAACACTTGAACACTTTCTAAAATAAGCCTACCTTGTGAGTGCTTAGATTTTTTCCATTTTTCAACTTCTTGCAAAACCATTTTTTTTGTAAGCGCTTGGGAAGAAATCAGCAGGACAAACACAAAAATAATTATGAATACTAAAACACTACTCTTGCTATCCTTTAGCTTATTTTTGGCTGGATGGCTACCCGCTCAGGATCTTTCTTTTAAAAACGTAAACCTCGACCACCTCCACAAAACGGGAACCATATATGAAGGAGATCTTCTGCTTGGTTACTATTATTTTTATGAGCAAGACAATGAGGATAAAAATGTAAATATTTATCATCTGGAAATAATGGATTCCAATAACCAAGTGATAAAAAGTTTGGTCTTAAAAAAAGAGGGCAAACCCTATCTCCTTGACATGGCCTTCAATGGTACTACCTTTGCCTTTGCTTTTGTCAATCGCTTTGAGCAATTGTTAGAAATAGAAACGTATGATCGCCACGGTCAGAAACTCGCTAAAAATCAAGTCAAAGAATTTAATTTTTTGACTTCCCAACAAGAAGCCATATATGGTAGAAAGGAAAAACCTCAAATGGGCGTTTTATTTCCTATTGCAAACCAAGGCTTTGTGGTCAACAATCTTCAAATCGAGAAAAAATCTTTTTTCTCCTTGAATTATTTCCCCGATGATAAAACCCAAACTTCCTGGACCAATGGTATCCTTCCAGAAAAAGAAACGCATCAATTTCTGTCCAAACAAGTTTATACCGACACGGAATTAATTACGGTTTATATAAAAAGAAAAAACCCAAAAATTGGCCGGGCCGCTCCCTGGATAATCGCTCAAGATTTAAGCACTGGAAAAATTAATTACCAGATCGCCATTGGAGATTCAGAAGCACCGCTCTCCATCAATAGAGTTTTCACTCCTCCCAATCAAGAACCCATTGTGATTGGATTTTATCTTGACCCCAAAACGGGAATCTCCAGAAAAGGAAATGGAATGTATTTCGCTAGACTGAGCGCCAAAGGAGATTTTCAGGTCGTGCAAAAGTACGATTGGCACAAGGATTTTAAAAACTTGTTGGAATACAGATCGGAAAAAGAAGGTGGACATTTAAACGCAGATCACTTTTTTACCATACAAGACTTGGTGCTTGTCGGAGACGACCGAATTTATATGATCGCCGAAACCTATGCCCAATCTATCAATGATGAATCGCTAGCTTTGTACGCTATTGGTTTTGGCCTTGGTACCAAAATGAACGAATTCAATTCAAAAGATTTTATTCTCTTTGAGATGAATACAGCGCTTGAAATAATAAAGGAACATGTATTGAAAAAAGAACATGCTTTTTCCACTACCCCATTCATCACCAATGTTTTTAGAAACTATTCTTTTAAGGCTTCGGGGCATCGCACCTCTTCCATTTTACAGGCTAGCAAAGGTTTGACTTATCGTTATTTAACATCCAAAGCTACTAGCAATGGGTTTTCTTTTATTTATTCGGGACGCATTTTTGAAACGAACGGAGAAGATGAAAAAGGGAAGCCTATCATCCTTCCCAAAAATTTCTTCGGTGTTCTTTCTTTTACTTTGGATGGCAACTATACTTTAAAAGAAAAACAAGTCGATACAGATTCTTTTCTTTTTTCCATCTTTCCTGCTTCGGAGGGAAAGGTAAATTTTATTGAATATCGGAATAAGGAGCAATTGGTAAAAATGCAACTGAAAGGATTGGATTGATTGGGGGAAGATAGATGATCTTAAACAGGTTCAGCCCTGATAAAAAATCCCGAATTCTGGAACTTCCAAAATTCGGGAAAACATGGCTTTCTAACAATTATCATTTTTCTTTGACTCTTCGACATTAGAGTAGCTAAAAGAGATTTAAAACGACTTCTTTGTAAAATAAATCAGATAACAAACATACACTGCCCTAATAAATATAACAATAAATTTACCAAAAACCAAACACCTAGTGCTATTATTGTTATTAACCATCCAAGTCATCCAAAATAAAAATTAAACTAAAAGGAGACAAGAAATATTTCCTTGTCTCCTTTTACTCCAAGCTATAAAAACGCAAATGAAAAACTAGTGCCCCCTAGCCTCACCACTCCCTCTAGGAATCCGAATATCCTCCACCATCGCCTGAATGTACCCTGGAGGTTCGGGCGTAAAGCGATTGACCACCAAGGCCACTACAAGGTTCAGTAACATCCCCAAAGTCCCAATCCCTTCCGGCGAAATTCCAAACCAATATTGATCCGGCGTCCCTCCCATAAATTTAAAATAGATGATATAAGTAGCCGTAAAAGTGATCCCCACAATCATCCCC
>CALLVY010000706.1 GCA_938015925.1 uncultured Saprospiraceae bacterium | reverse complement strand
CTGTAGCTTCTACTTCACTTTCATATTGTACATTTAATACTTCAGAAGCTGGATTTGGATAGACTTCTAAATGGCTAAATGCGAACTCTGGACGGTCTTGTTTTTGAGCGGGTTGTTGTGCCAAAATAGATGCCGAACCAGTCTCTATAACAGTAGACGCGTTTGGACAAACATTGGTTGTCTCACTTGAAGTAAAAGTTCCACCAGAAGCCAAAATAGTTCCATTGGCTCCTGCCAAAACATAAGATCCGTTTCCATAAGCACAACAGATACCATCACCGTAAGCATCATTGATTGTAAAATCATAACACCCTGGGAAGACACACATATCGATCACCAAAGTAGAACGATCCGCCTGGCTTCCATAAGTTCCTCCTGATTCGACTACAGCGCCTCCTCCGTCGGTCAATGACCAAGAAGTTTCTTCTGGATAATCATCAAAAACTAAAGTCAAACTCACATCTACACAAGTAGGCGTACTTCCATCATCCACACTGATATTGTCTACTGCCATATCTCCTTGCCAAGTCGATCCAGTCGTTCCTACAAAACGCAATTGAACAGAACCACCAGTATAAGCGCCCATATTTACAGAAGCACTCAACCAAGCATTCCCTTGGTTGCCAGCAGCAGACCAAACAGAGGCCCAACTTGCACCATTATCATCACTAGCTTCTAAGTTTAGATTCCCCATGTTGGATGCTCCGTACATGTGATAATCAAAATTGAAATTAGCACTAGACTCACCTGACAAATCAAAACAAGGACTATTTAAAATCGTCACTTTTGCAGAATAGTTAGGAGCAGAAGCTTCTGCATACATGTAAAATGATCCTTCGTTGGCACTAGATGGACCAGTATTGCTAGAAGGCGTGGTTCCTGAACGACGCGCCCAATCGAAGTCATCACCTGATCCTTGTGACCAGCCACCAAATCCACTTTCAAAACCTTCACTGTATGGGTAAGCGGTAATGCCACCGGTACATCCACCTGCTGGCGGAGCGGAAGAAGTCGTAAAATTAGCGGAAGAAGTATAGGCAGAATTAGCTCCCGTACAGTTGGCTCTCACCTGTACTTCGTAAGTGGTATTGGCAGTGAGGCCCGTCATATTAGCAGCAGTTCCTGCAATATTTCCAGAGGTCCAAGATGAGGCACCGATCTGACGGAAACGAACATCATAAGTAGCAGCTCCAGTTACCGCACTCCAACTAGCAGTAGCGGTCGTTTGGGTAATGCTTGCAATCGACAAACCAGTAGGTGTACTACAAGTAGCTCCGCCTGCAATGTTGATCGTATAATCTTCTACTTCTCCGTAAGAGAAGGCTTCACAGGAGGTTGGAGCAGCATTGTATTTCATCGAAATTCTCATCCGAGTAGTTATTCCGGCAGCCGAAGCAGGAATCACAATATTTCCAGAAACAGCAGCATTACTTCCTCCTGCGCTAAACAATTCTTCTCCTGCATCGTCGAAATCACTGTCTTCATTTAAGTCGACCCAGATTCTCCAATGCTCCGAGTAAGCAGTTCCACTAAAGGTTGGTGTTAGCGTTGTAGCATAAGTTGATCCAGCATTCACATTGACGGTAAGGTTGGTAAAGTCTGAATAACCTTGCGCACCAGAAGGGTTGCTAAAGCTACCGATTTGTACATTTCCAATCCATTCGTCTGAAACGCTATTTCCTTGAGAAGCACAGTAGTTGGCATTTCCATATTCTGCCCCTACTCCTACTGCATAAAAAGCATTGGTAGTTGCGATAACCGCAGCAGAACCTGCGCCAAATAAATCAGCAGCAGATTGGATACCAAAAGTTCGAGCATCCGCAAAGGTGGAATTCGCTCCAAGGTATTGAGACTCTAATCGGTAAGCAATTTTTGCAGCATCGACAATACCGATTCCAGAAACAGTGTAAGCGTCCCCATTATCATTGGTACCAGATCCACCAGCGGTCAAGTTATAAAACCAAAAGTTTAATACGCCACTATTGGTGTGTACTCCACAGTAATCATTAGATTGAACAGGAGTTCCACAATTTGGATTTTGCCAGTAAGTTCCTCCATAAGTATCTGGCTGTCCTTCTTGGTTAGGATTGCTCATTGAACGCAAAGCAACGTGACCAGAACGCATTTCAATCTCTTCTCCGATCAACCAAGTATCTTTAGTTGGGTCTGCAAAAAATTCAACAGCTGCTCCCCAGATATCACTAAAGCCTTCATTCAATGCTCCAGATTCTCTTTGGTAAGCTAGGTTCGCAGTAGTCTCACAAATGGCATGTCCAATCTCGTGAGCAGCAACATCCAAGCTTGTCAATGCATCAAATCCTCCAGCACCACTTCCGTCTCCGTAAGTCATTACGGAACCATTCCAAAATGCATTATTGTAATTCGCATCGAAGTGAACATAACTATTGATCGCAGCACCACTTCCATTCCAGCTATCTCGGTTGTGGGTATTGAGCCAGTAATCATAAGTTACTTCTGATCCCCAATGAGCATCCAAAGCTGCATTGTCTTTTTGGGCATTGTTCCACTCTCCTGCGGTCCAATTATTATCATTGTCTACAAAATCTACTGCACTATTGTAGTTCGTACCAGTATTACAATCATAAGTGTTGATCCCATTCCCTCTAGTGGTTTCGCGTAGGCGAAATCCGCCGGAGGTCGTGGTGGCTTCGATAGTTCGGCTTCCGCTATACCGGGTTGCGGCAGTACCCGCTGCTAGCATTTCTTCCAGGGATGTTTTACCTTCTTCTACTGCGTCGTGTTGGTGATCAGCGGAGCAAGTATGTTCTTTATCTAGAACAAAACATTTTTTGATGATTGGATCGATGTAGGCAATTTCTCCAGTTTGAGCTTCTACGTAAACATAGTCCCGGCTAAGCGGCTGTTCGGCATAGATATTAAATTTCCAAGCCAATACCGGACGGTAACGTTCTGCTTTTTCAGCAGCGTAATAATTCTCGATGATTACTAATTCTCCTTTAGGCTTAAAGGTTCCAGCCTCTTCTGTTTGCAGCGCAAAGCTTTCGTTGCTTGCGGTTTCCCACATGTATTTAGAAGCACCGATATGCTTAAGTGCTTTGTTTAAAGCCGCAGACTCTGATAAACCAGGATTGGTACTTAATTTTTTGAATTTCAGGAATTGCCCATTCATGATGCTGACTTTTCCTGCTTTGGAGTGGATGGTATAAATACCATTTTCTACTTTGACACCTTCGTAATATTGTTGAAATTTTTGGTGGGTAAAACCCAATTGATCTACCTCTTCTTTGTAAAGACGTAGTTCATCTTGATTACTTAAGGTCAGTTCTTTTTGGAGGTAACTCTTTGCTTCCTTGACGCCCATTTGTTGGTTTTCGTCAAATTTAAAATAACTAGGATTGCCATTAGTTTGGTTAGTCCTTGCTTTCTGGGCATAACTTGTGGTGCCCAGGATGGTAAAAAATAACAGTAAAGAAAAAATACGGGATTTAAAAATATTCATACATCAATGGTTTGTACGAGTCTTGAATGGTTGAAAGTTTGATAGGTTTTAAAGACTCCTAAGTTTATTAATAATAAGGGTTTTATACTTGATTATTGGTTTTGGACATAGTTAGCCCAGGCTTTACTTTTGTAATTACCCAGGAGGTAAATCCGCATCATTTTTTTTAGAAATGACAATGCTTGGATTTAACTTTCCTTGGCAACAAGTAAAGACAATGAATTAGACAGATCAAATGCGTTAAGGGATAAACAAAAAATTTGCTTGGGTAACGAATCTCTCTAAAGATCTGAAGAACTATATGTTTTTTTTATGAAACAAGACTAATGAGAAGTGTTGACAGTAACATTATTTGGACGGCAAATATAGAAAAGATTTTTTCAAAAAAAAGGGTATCCGATCTTTTTTTAAAAAAATATTTTGCTTAGTGTTTGTTTTACAAGATATAAAATGGCTATTGTTTAAAACAGAAATACAAACCATGTTTACCCCTATTTCAACATTAAATTTACTAAACCATTCCTTGGTTTTAGTCCAAAAAAAAATAGCCCAGAATGTAATCATTCCAGGCTATTTTTAATCCTTTATAAGAAGAGAGCAATTGGTGCTCTTATTTTGCTTAGTCGTTCAATTTCAGTACTTCTAAAAATGCTTTTTGTGGCACTTCTACATTCCCAATCTGACGCATTTTCTTTTTCCCTTTCTTTTGCTTTTCCAAAAGCTTTCGCTTTCGCGTAATATCTCCTCCATAACACTTGGCGGTAACATCTTTTCGCAAAGCAGAAATGGTTTCTCTCGCCACTACCTTGGCTCCGATAGCTGCCTGGATGGCAATTTGAAATTGCTGACGAGGTAATAATTCTTTGAGTCGCTCACATATTCTACGACCAAAAGCTTGTGCTTTCTCTCGGTGAACCAAAGCGGAGAGTGCATCTACTGGATCACCATTGAGCTTGATGTCTAGTTTGACCAAATCTGACTGTCGAAAATCAATTGGTGTATAATCAAAAGAAGCATAACCTCTGGAAATAGACTTCAGTCGATCGTAAAAATCAAAAACAATCTCTGCGAGTGGCATTTCAAAAGTCAGCTCAATACGCGTTTCGGTCAAGTAGATTTGTTTGGTCAAAACCCCACGTTTGTCCATACACAATTTCATAATCGGGCCAATAAATTCTGGCTTGGTAATAATCTGTGCTTCGATATAAGGCTCTTCTACAAAATCAAGAATCACCGCTTCTGGAAGATCGTTTGGCGTTTTAACCAAAAATTTGGTACTGCCTGATTTTTTATTTTTGGCGTAGTAGGTTACGTTAGGAATGGTCGTAATGACTTCCTGATCAAATTCTCGCGACAGTCGTTCCTGGATAATTTCGAGGTGCAACATTCCCAAAAATCCACAACGGAAACCAAAACCTAATGCTGCGGAGCTTTCAGGTTCGAAAGTCAAAGAAGCATCATTGAGTTGTAGCTTTTCCAAACTATCTCGGAGGTCTTCAAAATCTTCATTTTCTATTGGAAAAACTCCAGCAAAAACCATGGGCTTTACATCTTCAAAACCTTGAATGGCTTCGTCGCATGGATCTTCGATAAGTGTTACCGTATCCCCTACTTTAATTTCCTTCGACACTTTAATTCCCGTGATGATGTATCCTACATTTCCAGCGCTCAATACTTTTTGGGGAACTTGCTCTAATTGGAGGATACCAATTTCGTCTGCACTGTATTCATTTCCGGTATTGACAAACCGTATTTTTTCTCCTTTCTTGATGGTTCCGTTGAAAATACGGAAATAGGCAACTACGCCGCGAAAAGGATTATAGACGGAATCAAAAACCAGCGCTTGCAGCGGAGCTTTGGGATCACCAGAAGGAGCGGGAATACGATCGACAACCGCATCCATGATGCCTTGAATACCTTCGCCTGTTTTTCCACTCGCTTTGAGAATATCTTCTTTATCGCAGCCAATCAAATCAATGATCTGATCGGAAACCTCATCAATCATGGCACTGTCCATGTCAATTTTGTTGAGGATTGGGATAATTTCGAGATCGTGTTCGATCGCCAGATATAGATTGGAGATGGTTTGCGCCTGGATTCCCTGAGTGGCATCCACGATTAATAAAGCGCCTTCACAAGCCGCAATAGATCGGGAGACTTCATAAGAGAAATCGACGTGACCAGGAGTATCAATGAGATTGAAGGTATATACTTCTCCATCTACATGATTATAAGTCATCTGGATCGCATGACTCTTGATGGTAATACCACGTTCTCGCTCGATGTCCATATCATCCAAGGCTTGCGCCTGCATGTTTCGCTCAGAGATCGTTTTGGTGAATTCCAAAAGACGATCTGACAAGGTACTTTTCCCATGATCAATATGGGCTATAACACAAAAGTTTCTAAAGTTTTTCATATCGACTGCAAATATACGCTTTTTAGGAGGGGGAAATAAGATTTGGGCTTAAGGATTTATCCTAGTTTCGGTTTATTTTTCTGTCTAAAAACCAATTTTTCAGGAATCAAACTCCTAGCTAAGAGACACTTCTATAACTATAAAACTATAAATCTATTCTTCCTCAGCTCTCCAATCCATTGATTTTATGCTAAGAAGTTGTTTAAAAACGACTTACTTGCTTGCAAAATGATCTTTAAAGCAATCTTTTCCCCTTAGCTTGTAAGGGGCAGGCTTCTTTTTTATCGGCCGTAGCTCGGCTATGCCCTTAAAAAAAGAATCAAGCTTGCTTCAAATCTCTATTTTTCACTACAAGCAGCAATTCTAAAACAACTTCTAAAACAAGTTTAAACAAACTCTCTTTATTAACCCTTTTTTAGGGGAAATGTTCCGTAAATGTGGAGATACCCGCTTGGATTTCGGGATTGGGAAAGCAGGAAAATCTTTGCTGGTTGCTGTTTCCTTGAGCTTAAAAATTTTTTTTGAAAAAAAATGTCAGAGTTCCGCAGAAACTCCGACATAACATTTAGTGTATGAAACTTAAAAATTAACCGTATTTGAGGCGGAATTTTAGTACCCAGAATTCCGCGACGAAGTCGCTTTTAAAAAAATTGAAGGAGCGCTCCTATTTATAAGACACGATTAAAATGGATTTACCCCTATTTTCCTAAAAACTAGTTTTTTCAATGTACAAGCTACTCCTTTTAAAGATTTTAGTTTTTTAGCGATTTACCTAGTAGTTTGATGGGAAACGACTGAAAGGAGATTTATAAAATAAACCGACTGAAAGGCAGGTTCACGAAGTAAATAAAGTCAACATTTTTTTTAAGTTTTGGTAATTTTTTTCCCATCCCTTAAAGCTCCTTGTAAGATCAATTGGCTTCTTTTTTCTATTAAATCTATATTTCCACTTATTCTAAAAACCCCCGTCGCCGATACACCTCCCGCGCACCATAAGCCTGCCAAAGCAGACAAAAAATCTCCGCATAAACTACTATCTTTTGAGCCACCGCTTGTAAAAACAATGCATCATTAGAACGGTACGCTCTTGGCCCAAAAAGCATGATGACCACTTGTACGCCCAAGATCAAACAGAACAGGAGAAACACATAAGCATAGCGTTTGGGATAATGGCGACTAGAGAAAATAGCTATGGTATAAAAGATACTCATGCCCAAAAAAGCGAGGAAGCCATTTTTCACATAGCCAACATGGCCTCGATAATTGAGGTCCCAGGGAATCCAACCGATTTTGATGTAACACCAACCTGCATAAATTCCCAAGACAGCGGCCAGTAGACTCAGCACGAAACCTCGTTGTCGATAAAATAGCATTGGCAAAAAAGTAAAAAACAGTAGGATGCAAAACCCGGCCACACTGAGTGCGAGTTTGAAAAGGAGGTGGCAATAGAGATTGGATTGGCCATCGAAGGTGCGGGTGCGGCCGAGGTCGCTAAAATAATTGTAGAGGAAAGAATAGGATTCTAAATGAGGAGCGTGCAGGGTTCCACCAGGATAAAGGTACATGGCGATACTGGTGAGCAGTAAAAATTGCATCGCTCCTAAAATCGCTAAACCGAAAACGATACTTGGTACTTTCTGACGGAGGAAGTTCATGGCACTTTTCTTTTGGGTGACCCAGGAAGTCGCTTTAAGCGGCTTCCTGGGTTTTCAACAAGAAAACAAGGCTTAAGTTGATTTCAAAGTTCGAAGCGATGCCCCGGATCGACAAGAACAAATAAAAAATTATTCCGCAATTGTAATCAC
>CALLVY010000705.1 GCA_938015925.1 uncultured Saprospiraceae bacterium | reverse complement strand
GCAGGACGATAAGAAATCAGTGTATCCGCAACGAGATATAAAGTATCTCCATCAATCAAGGTCGTCATGAGTGGTCGGCCTCCTGTAGCTTTGAGGTAATCTGTGGTTCTGTCGTATTCTGCACTTTCGCAGCTAATGGTTATTTGTTCTACTGTATCGACCCAAAACACATTTCCTGTTGCTATCCCTAATTGAGAGTTGTTGTCGTAATCAATTTTGTCGGCAATTAAAATTTGGGTTTCATCCACGATGCGGGATCGTCCATCCGTTTTGACAGATTCACTTTTTGAATCGTATTCGATTTTATCCGCCTCGATAAATTGGGTTTCATCTTGGTAAACAGCATTGCCTTCCAGGAAAATAAGATCCTGTTTATCATCATAGCGAATCACGTCTGCCGTTGCTTCTTTTTGTCCTTCTTTAAACTGAGCATTGCCTTCCAATATAATCTGATCGTCTGCGCCTTCATATCGAATGACTAATGCTGTTGCCTCTTGCTCTCCTTTTTGGTATTGCGCATTTTTGGTAAACTCTGCTCTTTTATTGGCCGTATCATAGAAACCAGCTTCGCAATAAATTTTGGCAGAATCTTGTCGAATCAAAGAAGGTCCGAGAAAGGTCGCTACTTTGGTTTCTGTATCGTATTTCAAGGTATCGGCCTGTAGGGTAAACTCATCATTAATCACGACCACACTGTCTTTAAAAAAGGCTTCTTTATCATTGACATAATAATACCCCCGTTTACTGGTGAGTTGGGTTTCTTCATTGGTGATCATGGCTCCGGTAAAATAGGTGGCCACTTTGGTATCGAGGTTGTATTTGAGGACTTCGGTAAAAAGGCGTTGCTCTCCGCTTTCTAAAACCACCCCGCGATACAAATCGGCAATCCGCTCATTGCCCAAATAAACCAAAGAATCTGCAAAGACGTTTATAGAGTCATTTTGCTGGATGATCACATTGCCATAAGCCACAACATCATTTTCTTCAATAATAGCCGTGTCGCAATACATAAACGCATCTCCTTGCCTCAATTCCACTTGTCGATCTACTTTCATCAACATTTGAATCTGTCGGCCGCCCTCCTGGATGTATTCTCCGATATCTGAGTGATCGACGATTACTGGTTCTTGTTTGGAGGTGTCCTGGGTTTCAGACTCTGGAGTATTCGGAGTGATTTGCGCAGAGACTTGTCCCAGTGAAATCAACACTAGGCAGTGAATAAGAAATAGTATTTTTTTTATTGAACTCATTGTTTTATTTAACATTCAAGACCGGCTTGTTTATTGCCGCTTCGGGGACTTAGGATCTAGATCAAAGCAAAAGTTGTACGCCCTCCTCTCCAACCAAACTTCCAATCGCAATCCCCATACCGCCCATTCTAACCGCTACAACAACACCAGGCTCTACTTCTTTGACGATTGGCTTTTTCGTTGATCCTACGCCTAAGATACCGCTCCACCATTGTTCTATTTCTATTTTCTGGTTGGGGCAAATCATTTCTTCCAATAATTTAAGTAATTCTTCCTGGATCAAAGAGGTCGTTCCGAAAGTATTGGTTTGTTCGACCTTAGGAGCAAGATTTCTACCGCCACCAAAAAGAATCCTGGAATCAATATTGCGAAAGTAGTAATAGCCTCGATCATAATGAAAAGTGCCCTTGATTGCTAGGTCAGGAATTGGTTTTGTCATTAAGACTTGATTTCGGGCAGGAAGTACCTCCAACTCTGGTAATAACTGCCTGGCAAAGCCATTGGTTGCAATCAAAACTTTGGGTACTCGTAATTCCCAACCATTATCCAAGACCAGATCGATCCCACCAGCTCCAGACTGAAAAGAGTCTAATCCCAAACCATTGATGATTTCAATCTCTAATTTCCGGGCTTTGGCGATCAATGATTTCATCATCTTTCCCGTGTCGATTTGTCCTTCCGCCTTATTTACCATTAGTTTCTCCACCCCCTTAAATCCAAATTGAGGCAATTGCTGATCTACGTTTTGATAAATAGCTTTTCTCCCTGTTATTTTGGCCATCTCCCGATTGAGAAAGGGCATCTTCTCCTGACATTCCTCATAAGCTTCTTGATCTTCCTTCCGAAACAATTCAAAACCTCCCCATTCTTTATAAGCGATGCCTTCATCACCCAATCTTTCTCTCAGGCGAGCCAATCCTTTCCATCTTTTGGCCACTAGTTCAAATACCTCCGATTCAGATTGTTCTTTTAGGTCATCCAAAATCTCGGTAGGGCTTCCAAAACAGGCAAAACCAGCATTTCGAGTACTTGCTCCTGAGGGCAGCGCTCCTCTATCGATGAGTAAGATCTGCAAATTAGGCGCTTTTTCCTTCGCAAAGATAGCAGCATTGAGGCCAACAATTCCACTACCAACTATTAGCAAGTCGATTCCTTTAAAAAATTGGGTGGCTTCCCAATAACTCAATTCTGGTGCGTTGGTCTTAATCATCAATCAAAAGTGAGAAACAAAGGTTGGTTTTTCAAATCCAGCAGGAAGAAAAATGAAGCTTTTTTTGCAAAGCATCCATTTGCGGGGCTATATTTGCCTACTCTACTAACGTAGTCAAAAGCAAAGTTCTTTTGAACAGTAAATCAATTTTTCTTTTTCAAGACCGTTTAGAGAATGAAGTTGTTTAATATTTAAATCCAATAAACAAATTGGACTCTACTCATCAAATTTCTGATTCATGATTCAACGTGTACAATCAATTTTCTTATTTCTAGCTGCGGCAGCTGCATTTGGTTTATTGAAATTACCATTTGCTACGACGGCTAGTGAAGTACAAGCATCTGGTCTTTTTGCCGATGGCAATTACAACCTACAGGACCACATTGCGCTAATCATTTTGTTTTGCCTTGCTGGTGGATTAGCTTTTATAAGTATTTTTCTTTTTAAAAATCGAAAAACGCAGTCGATGGTAGGTCGCTTTTCGGTGATTGCCAACATTATTGGATTGGCCTTGGCCATCATCTTGTTTATGCAAGATCTTGCTAATTTGGGAACTGCAGAACCAGAAGATGCTTTTGGGCTTTACCTTCCGATCGTTTCTTTGATCTTTGGGATACTGGCTTTGCGCTTTATTAGTAAGGATGAAAAAACGGTTCGTTCTATGGATCGCCTTCGCTAAAAAGCGATAGTCATTTTTATTACAAATCAATTTTAGCTAATTCCGGATCTTGCAAAGCCTTTAAAAAAGCGCTTGTTGCATAAAAAAAGGTCATCCTTACCGAAACCGGCAATAGGATGACCTTTTTAGTGTTTGTGAAAAGTAGGACTTACTTTGCCATAGGTTTGGCAGAATAATTTACCTTCAATTGATTCGCCTTACGGAGTGCAATCTTAACATCTTGTACGATACCCATGGTAACTGTACCATCAATACGTAAAGAAGAGGTGATTTTATTCCGTTTATTTTCCGGCACTTTAATTTTATGTTTCTCCAAGAAAAGTGGAATATCAGCAACGGTAGCAAACTTATCGCCTAATTGAAGGCGAGGAGAAGTACCATAAATTTCCTGAAATTTCTCTTTAGGTTTACCAATGTATAAGTAATTAACCAAAGATTTTTCTTGAAGTTTTGTCAATTGACTAGCCGTTGGCGTTTTCACATTCAACTTCAATTCCGAGTCTCTCAATACAGTAACAACCATAAAGAAAAACAGAAGCATGAAGATGATATCTGGTAAAGAAGCCGTCGATACCTCCGGGGAGGCCGCTCCTCTTTTTTTCTGAAATTTAGACATAGTTAATCTATTTTAAAAACCCAAAATACTGAAGCTATTGTAAAACGGTGATTAAAACTAGTTGTAAGCGCTTGAAATTCAATGGCTTGCAAATAATCCATCATCTATTTTAAAAAAACTTCTATTTCTCGTCTCCGAAAGTCGTCGGCTCCGCTTCAGAAAGAACCATCGGGATTTTCCCTTTAATTTCTCTCTTAATAGCAATTGGCAACTGATCGGAATAAGGTTTTCCATAAGTTTTCTGAGCTTCTTCTTCCCACAATTCATCGTAGGCTCCTTTCAGCTCATTATAAACCTGGAGGTAAGTTTCATAATTGGTACCTCGGTCATTTTTGAGAGAGATAATCGCCTTAGT
>CALLVY010000704.1 GCA_938015925.1 uncultured Saprospiraceae bacterium | reverse complement strand
CCTGGATTCCAATGGCAATTTGCTCAATGATAATGAGGCCGAAATCCAATGGTTTTTTGATGGTGTAAGTGTGAGTGGTGGACAAAATCCAAAATACTTGCCTTATACTTCTCCAACGGTCGTCACTGCCATCGTCTCCTTCGTTCAAGACGGCGTGCCTTGTGAAATTACCCAAAGCGTAGCGGTCACCTGTTTGGATGATTGTCCGGAAATACATTTTGTCACCTGTCGAGATGAAGAAGCCGCTGATTTCCCGGAATGCGAAAAACATAATGCAGATAGTCCTTGTATCGAAGGCGGTTTCTTTGGCTATGTTTGGGCACTAGATGCTGCGGGTAATTTAGCTGATAATTTCTTTGTCGATTGGTACGATGACAATTTTGTAGATCCCAATCCAATCTTTATTTCTTCCTGGAACAATTCGGAAGACTGCGGTCAGATTCCAGTCAATG
The DNA here is from genome assembly GCA_938015925.1 of uncultured Saprospiraceae bacterium. GTDB lineage: Bacteria > Bacteroidota > Bacteroidia > Chitinophagales > Saprospiraceae > CALLVY01. Next base: position 6,581 of record CALLVY010000704.1, on the reverse strand, counting down.
TTTGGTCTTGGGAAGGATGTGATGAAACGATCTACTTTGATACAGATTGTTGTAGCGACCTCGCCCCCGAATTGTATTGTGGGGAAACTTCGGAAGGAGGATATAATGCTTATTGGGAACCCGTCTGTGGAGCCACGGCTTATTATGTCAACGCCTTTTGTTTAAACAACAGTTTTAACATGACTTATGAAGTGAGTGGCGATCAAAACAGTATCAATATTCCCTGGCCTTATAGCTGCGATATCTTAGTCGTGACGGTGCAATCTCTTTGTGCCTCCGGTTCGCTTAGTCCACATTCCAATTGTTTGCTGATTAGCGAAAAGCAAGGTTGTAGTAGAGTAGAAGGACCTTGTTTCTTTGTAGAACAAGGAGGCAAAGGAGAAGAAGGTGGAGGAAAGGATGGAAAAGGGAGAAGTTTTGCCATAGAGGATTTAGTCCCACAAGAATCTTTCAAAGCCTACCCCAATCCGATTGCGGATGATCTGGTGCAAATTGACATTCCAAGTTTCCATTGGATGACCAATTCCAATTTGGAAATCAAATTATTCGATGTCAATGGTCGCTTGGTAAAACAAAAGACCATTGTGGATGGATCGCCACGACAAGACTTGCAAGTAGCCGAACTCAACAGCGGCCTATTCTTGCTGACCATCACCAATAGCGAAGGACGACTATTGGAATCCACTCGCTTAGTGAAAGGAATGAATTAGTATTTTTTAAAAAGTGATTTATGGCCCAGGAGTTTTGCTTCTGGGCTTTTTTTATGTTTTGTAAAATCGTGACCTTAAGCGAAATAAGAATTTAGAACCCCTCTAAATAATTCTCTATTCGTCCAATAATCTGCTCAGATATTGCCCCCAATCTGCTTTTTCGTTATTTTTGAGAATGGAAAAAAATGAAAAAGATCCATCTGACGAAAATCAAGGAGTATCTGATAAAATGTTAGACAAGGCAGCCACAACGCTAAACTGGTGGAACCGAGCTGCCAGTATCAATGCTGATGATCCTTTTTTGGTGGGCGTTTTAAAAATTGGTATCCGAATCATAGGTATCTTGATTCTCCTGGCCATTTCTCCTTTTGTAATCATGGGCTTGATTTTGGGTTTTATCGCTGCGGGCTAAGCTGATGTTTATTCTCCGACAAATCCCCTGGCTGACCTGTGTCAGCCTCTTCCTGATCCATCAATGGACTCAAAAATTCATGGGCTGGAAAATTCCCTGGGCAGACAATCACCTGGATTGTTTACTTTGCATGCCTGTTTTTTTGACCTTACTTTTAGCCGAACGACGATGGATTTTCCAAAAGACTTCCCTCTATTCCTTTTCTGCTTTCGAAACCAGCCTGATCGTAATCGTTCTTAGTTTAATCTATGAAGAAGGCTTCCCGCGTTGGTCGACAGCCTTTACCAAAGACTATTGGGATTATTTATGCTATGGCATCGGCGCTCTTTTCTTCTACTTTTTTATAAACAAACAGAAAGCGCCTTCCTAAAGGATACCAAGCCAGGTTCTTGCTTAGAAGTGTTCAGAAAAAAATGGAAGAGGAACTATTCAATATCGAATATCGATTGGGGCGGTCAATGCTATGATTTAGTTTAACCCCTTCTTTGATCTCTCTATAAAAGCGCGATTTTTCGTCAAAAAATCATTATTCAAAATTGAAAATTCCTTATTCAATATTCCTATCCAGAACTAAACTTCCACCTTTTCTTTTTCTGAACCGCCTAATACTACCTTCTGGATTTTGTCGCCTGCTTTCCCTATTCGATACCATCAAAGCATTATTCCAAGCCCCATTTAGCCCATTCTGAATATTTGCTTTCAAATTGACAGAAGATTCTCTCCATTTTACCAAAAGTTCTTGTTCAATTCTGCATATTTGTGGAGAATAAAACCATAGCCATAGATGCATAGATTTTTGATTTTCCTTTTGATTTGCGGGAGCGTTATTAATGTGTTCGCCCAACCGGAGCCTTGTACGGGAACACCAGCAATGACTTCGACCTGTCTCACTGCTTGTGTGATCTGCGATATTGACGGCTTTAGTGGTCGGAATGATTTGACGACTCAAGGACAAACCTTTCAAGGATTTTGTACCACCATGTTTCACAATATGTCCTATATCGCCTTTATTGCGGGGACGACTAATTTGACCATTCAGGTCAGCGTAAGCAATTGCAATATTGGTTTGGGCTTGGAAATTGGTTTCTTTGAAAGTCCCGATTGCCAAACCTTTATTCCTATTACAGATTGCGATACCGATGTCTCTCCGGGGACTTCCGTGATTTTTACCAATAACCAACCCTTGACCGTGGGGCAGCATTATTACCTCATTATGGATGGTTCCAATAGTGATCGGTGTGATTGGAAATTTGATGTATTGGCGGGAAGTACGGCTGTTTCTGATTTAACGACTTCGGGAGTTATTAGTGGCGCCAGCGAAATTTGTCCCAATTTGCCGACCACTTATTCTACCACTGGAGATGTAGGAGCGGCGATCTTTTACTGGAGTGTCAATGGTGTTGGACAATTGAGTCAAAATCAAGAAATCGAATTGGAATTTCCCGCAGATGGAACTTATGAAGTATGTGTCATTGCCGCCAATGCCTGTGACCAAGCAGCTCCTTCCTGCTACACCGTCGAAGTGGTAACGCCAGGTACGCTTACGCTAGACGAGGTGCTTTGCGATAATGATTGCCTGGAAGTCGCCGGACAAACACTCTGCGAAACCGGAACCTACAATTTTACCATTCCACTTCCCAATGGTTGCGATAGTTTTATTTTTGTAAACCTTACCATTCTCCCACAATCACAAGAATTCATCGATATCAATCTGTGCGATGGAGAAGCTTTTTTTATTGGCAATACTCCCTATACCACGACTGGTGTTTTTATGGATACCATTCTGACTGCTGCAGATTGTGATAGCATTGTCAATTTGGATTTATTTATCATCATCTGTAACATCATGGGATCTACAGATTTTATACCTCCGGTTTGTAATGGAGATACCAATGGCTTTTTGATCTTCTCGGTCCTTAATGGAACGCCGCCTTTTACTTATGACTGGAGTAATATATTGGAACCTACTATTGGTGGCGTTGGAAGTACCTTATTGTTTACAGACAATATGATCGCCAATGTACCTGCTGGAATTTATGAAATCAATATTCAAGATAATTTTGGCAATGCTACAGTGATGTTTCAGGAAGTGACGGAACCTTCCACTTTGGTAGTGAATATCGAAGGAGTAGATATTGATGGTTTTAATTTGAGTTGTAATGGGGGAGACGATGGTACGGCATTGCTGTCGGGAAATGGGGGAGTGCCTCCTTACACTTATACCTGGAGTAATGGAGCAAGCACCGCTGAAATAAACAACCTTGTCTCCGGACTTTACACCGGGAGCATCACCGATGCCAATAACTGTGTACAGTCCAATGAGATCTTTTTGACGGAACCTAGTGTGATAGAATTCCAGGTAGATTACATCGACCCCAATTGCGATGGTTTAGAAACAGGAATCGTTCAATTGGATTCTGTCTGGGGCGGAACGGCTCCGTATCAATATGCTTTTTTAAGAGATACTTTTAGTTTTATCCAACGCTTTGATAGTCTGAGTGGTGGAGTCTATGAATTTGAAATCATGGATGATAATGGATGTCTCGTAGATACTTCCGGAGTTTTAGTAGCACCAGATATTCCAGTCCTCTTTTTGGAGGATCGCATGTCGGTCGACTTGGGATGTGATACCCGAATTACTACACTTACCAATAGCACCAATCTTATAGATATTCAATGGACCAATCCTGATAGTTCGCTGGATTGTAGCAATTGTCTACAGCCCGTAGCCGCTCCTTTGAACGATACCAAATATGTGCTCTCGGTCACTTCGGTGGATACCTGCTCTGCTTCGGATAGTGTTCTCATAAGTGTGGTCAAGGTTAGAGATATCTTTTTTCCCAATGTCTTTTCTCCAAATGGAGATGGCGTGAATGACTATTTTAGTGGTCGGGGAAATAAATCCGTCTCTTTGATTCGATCTTTGAATATTTATAGTCGCTGGGGAGAATTGGTCTATTCTGGTCAATCTCTTCCTCCCAATAGCAATAAGGCTGGCTGGGATGGCTTTTTTAAAGGAAAACTGATGAATCCTGGCGTGTATGTCTGGATCGCAGAAATGGAATACCTGGATGGCGAGGTTTTGATGATGACGGGGGATGTGTCTTTGTTTCTTTAGGTGCGCCCCCATCCATAGGAAGTCCGTTTATCTATTCTTCGAAATTGCTCCGCAATCCCTTCTCCAACAATACTTCCCTGTTGAACTTTTTCAAAAAGAAGCTGTTCTGAAACTAAATGCTTGGACTTCGTTCGGTAAAACCTGATGGGTCTTTGTTTGGCGCAACCAATCCCTTTTCCTGCAGTAATTTTTTGCTTATTTGAAAATGCGGAGAAGAAGGCTCCGGGAAGAAGAGAAGCAAACCCTGCGAAGTCGACTGCTTAGAATTTTACGCTAAAGTATTCGAAAACCATAAATTGCCTAAGCCTAAGGCACCGATCTCTTCGATATTTCCTACGTGATTAGCCAAAGAACCCTAATTTTTAAAGGAAGTATCCAATAAAAAGTGCTTCAATCTAATTTAATATTTAGTTTTGTGGACCAGTTAAAACAAAATAACTACAATTTTTCCAAGTAGTACTCTAAAATTATCCTTATCCAATGAAAAGTATTTTTTCCTTTTTCTTCTTCCTGAGTGCTTTCAACCTTGCGCTTTCTGCACAGGAACCACTGACTTTAGAGAAAGCTATTTCTATTGGTTTAGAAAATAACTTTGGTTTAAAAATCGCAGATAAAAATATCCAGATTGCCGAAAACAATAATACCTGGGCAAGGGCAGGGAAGGGGCCAACACTTGACCTCAACGGCAATTTTTCCAATAACCTGGTCAATGATAATAACCCTGCAAGTTTTTTGCAAGGGACGTATTATAGCGGCTCTTTGGGAGCTTCCCTGGATGGCAATTGGGTGTTGTATTCTGGAGGACGGATTCAGGTGGCCAAAGATCAATTGGATTTATCCGTGCGTCAGCAACAATTGTTGCGTTCTCAGGAAGTCCATAATTTGCTGCGGGAGATTACCCAAAATTATGCAGAAGTACTTTTTCAAATGGAACGCAGAGGCTTTTTATATGAAGTCTTTGATTTGTCTAAAGGCAGATTAAGTTTTGAAATGGTGAAACGAGAATTTGGCCAGTCCAACGCTTATAACATCCTTCAGTTTGAAGATGCGGTACTGACAGATTCGATCAATCTACTCAATCAGGTCAATCAAATTGAAATAGCCAAACGGAATTTGTACCAAACCCTCGATGTCTCAGGATTTCCCAATTATACTTTTTCTGAAAGCCTGCAAAATACGCAGGAAGAATTGGATGTAGAAAAACTTCAAAGCCTCTTAGACGAAGAAAATTACACCTTGAAAACCTTGCAGGTCCTCGCCCAACTCGATCAATTGAATACGGCTATGCAACAAAGTAATCGAAGGCCTACCTTGAGTTTGAATGGCTCCGTCGGTGCTTCTGCAAACGCTTTTAAATTCTTTGCCGACGATCCGAATACGGGAGACCCTTTTAAAACACTTTTGAGCAATCGCCTAAACGGAGCCCTCGGTCTCAATTTCAATTGGAACCTCTACGATGGCAATCTGAACAAACAAAATGTCGCTGCGGCCAAGCTGCAAGAAGAAGCCACCCAACTCAGTCAACTAGAAGCCAAAGCAGAACTTTACAATCAATTAGAAATTCTACTGGAAAATTATAATCACCAGGTTTATGTATTAACTTTGACCGAAGCTCAGATTAAAAACGCTAAGAAAAATATAGAAATTTCTGAAGAACGTTTTAAAGCTAGCCAAATTACTTCTCTGGATTATCGGGCCGCTCAAAATCAATATTTAAATGTAGCCAATAATCGAGTCAATGCAGTTTATACCCTATTGATTACAAAGTCTGAAATTGATTGGTTAGTGGGGACTTTTGAAGACTAGTATAATTTTACAGAAAAAATGGAAGAAAAAGATAAGCCAAACACTCAAGTCAATAATCCCCTACACGGCGTAAAACTCGCAGATATTGTAGAGCAGCTTCACGCCCAATACGGTTGGGAAGAGTTGGGTTGGAAAATAAATATTCGCTGTTTTACACATGATCCTTCTGTCAAATCTAGTTTGAAATTTTTAAGGAAAACGCCTTGGGCGCGAGAAAAAGTAGAACAATTGTATTTGAGGATGTTAAGGAAGAACAACAAGAAATAGAAAGAAAATGTGGAACTACATTAAAAATAAAATTGAACGCAATAAGATCAAAAAAACCTTCAAGAAATACGGAACACGTATTGACCAATTGGTTTTGGAAAAAGAAGGAGCAATTGAATTTGCGGTTTGGGAAAATCCTTTGGAAAGTCCGAAGAAAGTGACGCAAGAGATGGTGGATTTCTACAAACGATTTGCACCCAAAGGGTGTCTGGCGATAGACATCGGTGCCCACATTGGCGATACCACGGTGCCATTGGCACTGGCGGTC
>CALLVY010000703.1 GCA_938015925.1 uncultured Saprospiraceae bacterium | reverse complement strand
CGGATGTTTTATAGCTTCTTAATATCCAGGATTTTGATCTTCAATACTTAGTAATTGATTACCCGATATCTCAGACAATGGAATTGGTAACAACATATTTTTTTCATCAATTGGATAGATAAAATCTTTACCCGAAGGAGGTAAATCAATAGTTGGATTATTGTTATGCGGTTCTACAATTTCCTGAATAAAAACATCATAACCTCTGCGATGACTATCAAACCACTCTTGTCCTTCTGCTAAAAGTTCATAAAATCTTTCTTTGAAAATTCTCTTTCTAAAATCATCTTGAGTTAAGCCTACCCATTCTGCTGGTTCAACTGAATCACTCATACCATCTCCATCAATATATCTTGCTCTCGCCAGAACTGGATTGATGTATTGGTAGGCTCCTTCCGGACCGTTGAGTTCGTTTTCTATTTCCGCCATCATTAAAAGAACATCAGCGTAGCGGAGCATAATAATATTTCGAGTGGTAGTGATTCCATTGTATGAAGGGTCAAACCATTTAGCGATTACCGCAAACCCTTGATTGCCTGTTTTTTTGTCTGGGTAAATTTTTTGAGTCCCTCCGTCACTTTTTTCATAAGCATCATAAACGAAAGTCGCATCAATTCTTGGGTCATCCGGATATTGCGCAACATGTTGATCGAAGGTTTCTTTATTAGGTCGGATCCTTCCAAATGTTGTTACATTCGAAGGAGCATAAGTACTGTTAGCAGGCGTAAACGAACGAACGATATCTGTATTTCTTGTACCTCCGGTATGTCCATATTGTAATTCAAAAATTGATTCTGAAGTATTTTCGTTTTCTGGAATAAACAACTCTGCATAAGTTGGTGTCAAAGTATATGCTTGGCTATTAAAAACCTCCAATAATTCAGTCTGCGCTTTAGACCAAAAAGAAGCATCACCTCCATCTTCACCAGCTAGCGTCATGTATAATTTTGCTAGATAAACATTTGCTGCGAAAGCGGCAGGTCTTCCTAATTCTGTAGCGTCCGTATTTGGCAACATCATTTTTGCTTTTTCCAAATCGGAAATTACGAGATCGATCACTTCATTTCTTGTTGCTCTGGATTGGTGAAGATCATCTAATGTTGTCGGCTCTGTTCGAATCGGAACGCCACCAAAAAGTCTAAGCATATCCAAATAAACTAAACCTCTCAGAAAGTACGCTTCTCCAAGTGCCCGATCTTGGTTAGCCAATGACAGGGTAGATTTTTCCAGGTTTGAAATAACCGTATTAGCGGTATTGATTGTCGCATACATTTGAGCCCAAAGGTCTCTTACCCATCTATTACTTGGAGTTGTATTCAGGCCCGTAGCATCTCTGTTGGCTGCTTGAGAAGAATAAAATTTCCCAGACAAAGGCATGGTTAGATTGTGCCAAGAAGTACCATAATATTGACCAGAAGATAATTGAGCGTAAATCCCATTGACCGCTGTTTCTACTCCATCTTCTGTTGAGAACACTGTTTCTTCACTATAAAAAGTCAAAGGTTCTTCCGTCAATGCATCCTTACAAGAGTTAGCAGATACTAAAACAATAGCGAGAATAAAATATATTTTGATCGTATTTTTCATGTCTTGAAAATTTTGAATGCTTTTAGAAAGAAACATTTAATCCAAAGGAAATTGCTTTTTGATTTGGGAAAGAATTCCAGTCTATTCCTTGTCTACTCGGATCAAAAGCAAAGCTGTTAACTTCCGGATCAAAACCTGAGTAATTGGTAAAAAGCAATAAGTTGTGACCAGAAACAAAGACGCTTGCTGATTCTATTCCTTTAAGACTTGCAGTAGGAATCGCATAAGCTAAACTCACATAAGTCAATCGAATAAAGCTCCCATCTTCTACCATACGATCTGTAAAATCTCCTTGTAATTGATATCCAAGTCTGGGGTGTGTTGCATCTGTTTTTCCTTCTCGCCATGCTCCGAAATAAGCTTCGGTTCTGATGTTATTAGCATCACCTAAAGCAAAACCTTCTCTTCCTAAATTTCCATTTGCTATATCATTTCCTTGTACGCCATTGAAAAAGAAATCCAGTGTAAATCCTTTGTAGCTTAATTCAGAACCAAGTCCAAATGTGAAGTCAGGATTAGGATCTCCGATGATCGTTAAATCTGAATCATTGATATTTCCATCGCCATCTTGATCCGCATAATATACATCTCCCAACTGAGCAGGAACTCCTTGTACAGAAGGCGCATTTTCTAATTCTGCCGGAGTATCTATGATACCATCGGTTTGATATCCCCAAAATAAACCAGCGGCTTGTCCTTCGATGTAAATATTTGCTGGGACTTTAAATGCAGTTCCGCCAGAAACGATACGACCGATATAAGCACTGTAGGTTTGGGTACCAAATTGTGATGGAGGTAAACCAAGGTTTTTAATTTCATTTCGATTAACAGAAATATTTCCAGAAACTGACCATTTGAACTTGCCTTCTAATATATGAGCCGTAAGTCCAAATTCAATTCCTTTATTTAAAAGATCACCTTGATTGGTTACTATCGTTTCAAAACCTGAGGATGGACCGATGTTTAATTGTTGTAAAAGATCACTGGTTTGTTTGTAATACACATCGACGTTTCCAACAATACGGTCATTGTCAAAACCAAAATCAAATCCGGCATTCAACTGATCTGTGGTTTCCCAAATTAGATTTTCATTTGCGAGATTAAGCGGAATAATGGCAGAAACTGCACCTCCGTTTCCAGTAGATAACAAATTAGCTGTTGGTCCAAATCTATTGAAGGTTTGATATGCTCGGATAGCCTGGCTACCTGGTCGTCCGAAACCTAATCTCAATTTAGCTACGCTGATTTTATTATTATTTTTGAGGAAAGGCTCATTGTTTATTTTCCATGCAAAAGCTGCGGAAGGGAAAAAGGAATATTTATTTCCATCAGCAAATTTGGAAGCTCCATCTGTTCGGAAAGAAACAGTAAAGAGGTATCTATTTTTTAAAGTATAATTGAAACGTCCAAGGAAAGAAAGGATCGCTTCATCTCTTGTATCGTATACAAGTGGTTGAAATACCTGTCCAAAACTGATACCGTCATATCGAAGATCCTGATTGGAAAAATCTTTTGCAGAGAATGTACTTTGTTCTAAATTCGTTCTATCAAATACGGTTCCTATCGTTCCATTAATTCGATGATTCCTATTGATTTTCTTTTTAAACATTAAGGTATTGTCGATGTTATATCGAAAACGATTGAATTGACTAATCCCTGCTTCTCCGTTAGAAAGTTTACCTCTGAATATTGTGTTACCAAACCAAACTTGGCGTTTTTTATTTCTATAATCCGCACCAGCTAGGAAGCGATAAGTGAAGACGTCCGAGATTTTATAATCAGCGGTAAAAGAAGCGAGTGTTCTAAATTCTGCTGAGTCATCATCATAATCTCTTAACCAAGCACGAGGTCCATCAATCACATCATCGATATCCTCCGTTACATTATTTTCTGTATAGCCAAGGACTGGTGCTCCTTGTGTAATTTGTCTGATCAAACTGGTATTGGAACTCCCCAAGTTCTCGGTACCTTTGCTCGCTCGATTATTAGTGTAGGTCGTTGAAATCCGGGGAGAAATAGTGAGTCTATCTGTAAGTTTTTGATTGAATTTAAAAATAAAATCTCCCTGTTGAGCACGAACACCAGGAATGTATCCTTTCGCATCCGTGTAACCAGCAGCTACAAAATAATCAGAATTCGTGCTTCCGCCGATGACGGAAAGCCTATGAGTTTGGGTATAAGACGTCTCGAAAATATCATCGTACCAATTGATCGGAGCTAGACGAGGAAGAGAATCCATTTTAGCTTCCATAAATGCGGAATCTGTTACAAATTCTGCAATAGAACCATCGGCATAGGTATGAAACAAAGGAGAGAAACCTTGTGAGTTTCGAAATTCATTTTGATAATCAATATAATCTGTAGTATTTAAAACATCTACCAGATTGGTTGCTTTTCCTATTCGACCAATAACTTTATAACTAAATTTTGGTTTCCCATCTCCTCCTTTTTTAGTGGTGATTAAGATTACTCCATTCGCACCTCTTGATCCATAAATTGCTGTGGCAGAAGCATCTTTTAGAATTTCAATACTCTCAATATCTTGTGGATTGATTCCACTTAAACCACTTTGTGGAGATAAATAGGAACTTCCTCCGCTCAAAGGATCTGCCGCATCTTCTGTCGCCGAGGTTATGATGATTCCATCTACAACATAAAGCGGTTCATTATCTCCTCGCAAACTATTGCCTCCTCTAATTCTAATAGAATTTGGCGCAAGCAACTCATTTCCGCTCGACTGTACATATACTCCCGCTGCCCGGCCTTGAATCAAGCTTTGAACATCACCATATTGATCTACTTGCTGCTCTTCTAGTTTTATGGATTCAATGGCTCCTGTTAGGTCTCGCTTTTCCACTTTCCCATATCCAATGACTACCACTTCTTCTAAGTTCTTCCCTGAAGAGAGTTTTACATCAATTTTTGTTTCCCCAGTTAGGGCTATTAATTTATTGTCATATCCAGTATAAGAAATTTCAATGGCTTTGGCTTCTTTTGGAACTTCTAAGGAATAAGAACCATCGTAGGAAGTAGCAACTCCCGTTCCGGTACCAACGACCAAAATATTCGCCCCAATCAAAGGTTCATTGGTTTCACTATCGGTAACGATGCCTGAAATAGTTGTTTGGGCATTCAAGCTAGCTGCGAGAAAGAAAAAGAAAAGTAGTTGAAATAACTTCTTCATAATTTTTGATTGAATTTATGATTCAAAGAAAGGGGTTTATTCTCTTTTGGAATGGGTAATGATTATCAGAAAAGGTCTATAAATCGTCAAATAGGGGTAGAATGGCTTGGAAATAGAGGTTTATATGCAAACAACTGGATTTTAAGCAAAGAATATTGAATCTCGAATCTTCAGTGACGAATTTTGAATTTAGCCTCGTTTCCTACTTTTGGTTATAGTGAAAATTGGTCTATTAGGTCTTTTACTAATGAATATTCTGAAGTACTACTCTAGTATTCAATATTGGAAAATCGATATTCATTATTCAACATTTTTTCTCTAAGCTTCCAGGCTTTTCATATACGAAGTTGGTGATTCTCCAAAGAGCTTTTTAAAGGAAGTACTAAAATATTTGGGATTGGAGAATCCGGCTTCGTAAGCGACTTCTTTGACGTTGATATCACCTTCGGTGAGGAGTTTTCTGGCGTATTTGAGGCGAGTATGGATAATGAAATTTTGTGGAGAAAGATCGACCATGTTTTTGAGCTTCATATAGAGTGCAGTTCTACTCATACCGACTTCGCGGCATAAATCGTGAACAGATAGACCTTCTTCTTTGATCTTTTGGAGGACAAACTTTTCGAGGTTATTGATAAAGTCTGCGTCTCGTTTATTTCTAAACTTTTCCGCATTCTCGATTTCTGTTTGATGGAGAAAACGTTCCCGGAGCATTTTTTGCCGATCAAGGGTACTGGTCATTTTCGCTAGTAAGAAATTGAAGTCGATCGGCTTTTCCATATAGGCCGCAATACCGCTTTCTATGCTTTCGATCTTGGTCTGTGTATTATTAAGTACCGTCATCATAAAGACAGGGATATGATTCAGGTTGATGTCCTTTTGTAATGCCCTACACATTTCCATACCATCCATCTCGGGCATGATAAAATCGGTAATGATCAAATCCGGGAATACCTCCGCAACTTTTTCCAATCCGTTTTTTCCATTATCCGCTTCGTAGACCTGAAAGTAGGTTCCCAGTTTGCTAACCATTAATTGTCGTAATTCGTCATTGTCTTCAACGACTAGAATTTTAGCATCACTGAAGTCAGAGATTCTAGAGCTTTCATGAACTAATACGTCATCCTTGATTTGTTTTTCTAATACAGCCGACTGTTGATATAATTTGCTCTGATTTTTGAGGATGATGGTAAAAGTCGTTCCTTGGTTTTCAACACTTTCAAAATTGATACTTCCATTATCTTGTTCGACCAGATTTTTTACAATCATAAGTCCTAGACCAGTTCCTGGTGTTTGGCTATTGATCGCATTTCGACCTCGGTAATATCTTTTGAGAATTAACTTTTGTTGATCTTTAGGAATTCCAATTCCAGTATCTTCTATTGATAACTTCAGGTCATCTGATCTTCCTTCCAACAAACTAATTTTTATACTTCCGTCTTCTTTCGAATATTTTATAGCATTTGAAACCAAATTGAATAAGACCTTATTAAAAACTTCTTGGTCATAATAAAATACTTCTTGCTTCCACTTATTGCTTAGTTCAAAACTAATATTTTTCTTATCCATTAATGGCTTAAATCCATTTACAACCTGATCGATATGATTGCCGAGGTGGATTTTTTCAATCTGACTTTTTTGAAAATTCCCAGAAGTCACCTTATTAAAATTCAGCAACTGGTCAAAAAGAGTATTTAGCCTACTGACAGTAGATCGTATTTTTTTATTAGAATCTTGATTGTTACTTTCTTTTGGAGCAGCATCGAGTGTGGACAAGAGGATGGTCAAAGGTGTTTTCAACTCGTGGGTAATATTACTAAAAAATGCGATTTGCTCTTCCGCATTTCGTTTATTGACAAATACACCGGTAAGATAAACCACACCAATAATTGCTCCTATCGCTAAAAGACCATAAATCAGATATGCAATGTTGGAAGCCCACCAAGGCGGTGTGATTTTGATTTGGAGTTGCCGTTCAGCTCCCCAAACGCCATCCCGATTAGCTGCTTTGACACCAAAGGTATAATCTCCAGGACTAAGGTTAGAAAAGGTAATTCTGTTTTCAGTATTAGGAGTGCTCCACCCTTCATTCACCCCATCCATGTTCCAACTATACTTTACCTTTTCTGGAGTACTATGTAGAATGCCTATAAATTTGAGGCTAAAAGAATTTTCAAAATACTTCAGTGTCACTTCATCAATGCTATTAATATCTGTTAATAAATGAGTAGCATTGCTTTCCTCTTTTTTATTAAAAAGATCCAATTCTTCAAAAATAATTCTGGGCAAATAATCTTGATTTTTAATTTCACCCGGATCAAAATAGACAAGGCCATCAATACCTCCGAACATTAAGGTTTGATCCGATAACTTTACGTAACTACCGTAATTAAATTCGGTACTAACTAAACCATCTGTTTTATCAAAAACTTTAAACGTGGTATCATTTGGGCTTAGAGAAATACTAGCGAGTCCTCGGCTGGTACTCGCCCATAAGTTTCCAAACTCATCGTACAAAACTCCTTGCACTAAATCCGAAGGAAGACCATTACTTCTGTTAAGCGTCTTTATCTTTTTAGATTGAGGATTATAAAAAATCAGGCCTGCCCCATTGGTACCAACAGTCAGATTTTGGTTTTTGTCTTCATAAATACAGGATATGGTATTGTACTCCAAGCCATTTTGTCCAGATTTTAAATCTTCAAAATCTTCTATCGTACCATTTCTGATTTTTTGGACGCCATTTCTTCCAACTGCTAAAATATTTCCGTTCTGAGTTTCTATAATCTGTCTAACTTGTTGGATTGGAAAAGTATTTACGAGACCTTCGCTCGTGATTTGATGTAAAGCCCCATCAATACCTCCAAGCCAGCAATTCTTTTTAGAATCTATTAGAATGGTATATATTTTTGACAAACCTATAGTTTGCTGTGCTCCGGGAGTACTACTAAATTGCTGAGTAGTCAGATTACTTTTATTAATTTTAAAAACACCATTGCCATAAGTGGCTGCCCAAACATAGTTTCCATCTTCAGCCAGAGCCATGACTATATCCGAAGTTGTGGAGTTTTCTTTTAGAGCCGCAATATTTTTCCATTGATTTTTATTGCGATTCCAAATACTTATTCCTTCTTTGGTTCCAAACCATATTTCTCCGTTTTTAGCCTGAAGAATGGAGCGAGTAAAACTATGGATTATGCTATTCTCGTCATTAGGCACGTGGTTGATGTTTTGGAAATAACTTTTCGAAATATCCAGAATATTTAAACCTCCTCCATAAGTAGCTATCCAAAATATATTTTCTTCCCCCAGTATCATATCATACACTCCATTACTTGATATAGAATTCGGATTATTGACATCATTAACAAGGGACTTTAAAAAACTATAATCTCGATCCAAATAAATCAAACCTCCTCCGTCAGTTGCAACATAAATTTTTCCGTTTCTGTCTGGTATAATTTTATGGATTGGGAAATTTCTTTGTTCAAAAGAAGGAATCGTGATCTTAGTCAGTTTTTGAAATTGAGCATCGCATTTAAATAGTCCATTATTCTGCGTACCAATTAAATACTCTAATCCCGATTTATAGATACATCGAACTTCAAAACCTGGAGGAGCTTCGTTAAAAGTAATTGGATTCAGCATTTCATTTTCAAAATCCAGTAATTGCAGCCCTTCTGAAGAACCGACCAAAAGATCATTTTTATTAAAATAAATATCTCTTATAGTTAAAGATTTAACTACTTGAAGCGGAAAGGACTCTGCTTCATCTGGGCTATATTTCCAAAGACCGTTAAATGCTCCTATCCAAATGTTATTTACCCCATCTTCAGCAATAACTTCTATGAGATTAGGCTTAAGTTCAGGATCCACAGGAATTAAATCGAACTTATCTTTTAATGGATTATATAAAGCAAGGCCATTAGACGAACCTATCCAAATTCGGTGTTTGGAGTCAATAAAAATAGTGGAAATTCGATTAGAAAAATTATCAGGTAGTCCTTTGTATTTGTTATATAAAAAAGTTTCTCTGGAATTAAATCTTACCACTCCTTCTTCTGTACCTGCCCAGATATTTCCGAGGCTATCCTGATCAATGCAATAGACTATGCTTTGAAAATCGCCGGACTCAGAAGTAATTCTCTCGAATTTTTCCTGAAACTGCCCGCTAGTTGTCCAGCTAATCGTCAGACAAAAAACTAAAATAAAAAATCGAAAATGGTTACCGAGTAGTAATTCAATCTTCATATAATCTCAAAATACAAACTTATTAGATTTTTCAAGCACAGAGTGAAGTAAATCTAGGAATCTCAAAATTTCATTTAATGGTTTTTTAAACAATGAAGTGATCTAGATCTATTTTACCAAAGTCAAATCTCCTTTAACAATTTCAACACGACCGTCCTTCATTTCTACTTTTGCATAAAAAACGTATACGCCAGGGTTCAGGTATTTTCCTTTAAAGGTTCCATCCCAGCCAAATTCTGTATCCTCTGGTTGAAAATTAGTCGGTGCAAATAAAACTTCTCCCCATCGATCAAAAATCTGGAGGCTTTGAATTTGTTGGATTCCTTCGTCTCCAAACAGCATCCATAAATCATTCGTACCGTCTCCATTTGGAGAAAAAATATTCGGTGCGAAAATATTTATCCGCTTATCAACTCTCAAAATAATTGTTTCTTGCGCTTGACACCCCATGGTATCAACCACCGTCAATTGAAACGCTGAATTTTCTATTGGGGTTACAAAAGGATCAAGACAATTTGTGCAACTTAGACTATCCGAAGGCGTCCACCATAAAGTATCCAGCAGTGCCGGAGGAAGGTTAACAAAGGCATCAATCTGATAGGTTTCGCCTAACAGAATACTTACCTCGGTCTCCAAATCAATAATAATAGGGAAAGCTTCTGGAACCAAAACGGCCTCGCTATTTTCACATCCATTTGCATCTTGAACAATAACATCATAAGTACCTGCTTCCAGATTAAAAAAGTTATTCCCTGAAATAAAGGAATTTCCATCATCAATAGAAAAGACATAAGGACTCAATCCTCCAATTACTGTATCAATGATAATTTGGCCTTCGTTTTCATCATAACAACCATTTTGAACAGTTGTAATATTGGCTTGTGGGCTTAACGATTCTTCTACTAAAACAGAATCTATTGCTTCACATCCACTAATAGGGTCAGTCACGGTCAAGTAGAACACCCCTGAAATATTGACCAGAGGATTCGATGTATTTGCTCCACTTTGAATGCCATTCGAGGGGGTCCAATTTAGCGTTGCTCCAGGGGTATTGGAATTGCCATTTATGATTACCGTTTGATCAATGCAATCAAGCGACTGAGTATTCCCTACAGAAATATTCGGTAAATTAATAGATTCAAAAACCTCAAGGCATGCTGTATTTTCACAACCATTATTTGGGTCAATTGCTGTTAAACAATAGACACCAGCTACATCAACTTCAAGTGTCAAATCAGTTGCTCCTGAAATCGGAATTGTATCCAAATTATTTATTGCGGACCATTGATATTCTATGCCGGGTAAGTTTCCGGAATTGCTAGCATCAAGGGTATTTGAAGTGTTCAAACAAGTCAAAAATTCAGGCTGTTCGAAAACAATCAAAGGATAATCCGCACTCATTTCAATTTCTATAATTTC
>CALLVY010000702.1 GCA_938015925.1 uncultured Saprospiraceae bacterium | reverse complement strand
GAGAAAAATATTTCCGCGAACCTGATCGACCTCATAGCCTGCTTGAATATCTTCATCGAGAAAATGATATTTGAACGCTTCGTTTGGAAATATTTGTTTCCAACTCTTTTCAATATGGGCAATCCCTGCGGGGATGTCTTGATCCACTTTGATGGCCAGATGATAGGAGGCTGGTGCGAACATATACATTTGCGAACCAATGGGATCATGTAAGGTCGTATGGTGAAAGTCTTTTACCACTCCGATGATCGTAACATGATTGGGATTTTTTTTATCCCCAAAGCGTATTTTTTCGCCAACCGGATTTTCCAAACCAAAATTCTTAGCCAAAGTCTCATTGACTATGATATTTTCTTCTTCGTCTTCCGGGTGGTCTTGCGAGTAATTTCTACCCGCTACCAATTGCATATCAAGCGTTTCTAAAAAGTCGTAATCAATGCTGCCAAAGTAAACAAACTGAGACTCCTGATCTGGGCCATTATCGGCAGAAATGGGTCGCCGAGGCAACCCCGTACCTGGTAAAAAAGTAGCACTCCCTACCTGCGAAATCAATGGATTTTGTTTTAATGCACTAGTCAAAACGGGCATTTTCTCCAAAACCTCATCGGTCTCCAAGGCCAATCGAATAATTTGATCTTGATTGAAGCCCAAATCTTTTTGCCGCAAAAATTGCAATTGTTCGTAAACCATCCCCGTGCTGACCAAGACAAAAATAACGATGGAAAATTGTACCGCAAGAAGCCCTCTGCGCAAAGGTGCGCCTTTACTTGTTTTTCCTTTTAAAATAGAAACGGGTTGAAAAGACGAAAGGAAAAAGGCAGGATAAGCACCACCCAAAAAGGTCAATAAAAACAAGAGCAAAAACAGCCCTCCAATCATCGAGTTTTGTCCTAGCAATTGAGCGCTTAATTCTAAATTCAATAATTCGTTGAGTGGGTCTATCATAGAAAACACCAGTGCTATCCCTAAACCTAAGGCGATCGCACTAAACACAAAAGACTCTGATAAAAACTGTACAATCAATTGACTACGACTAGAGCCCATCACTTTTCTAACGCCAACTTCCAATGCTCTTTTGCTCGCTTGAGCAGTCACTAAATTGACATAACTAATGATGGCGATCAACAACAATAAAAAACCAATTGCCGCAAAAATATACAAGTAAGCCTCCCCTCCTGTTTGATTCATATGAATCGCTCGCAAGGGTACTAATTCATGAATGGCCTCTTCCATCAACATTTCTATATTGGGATCCATATACCTTCCATAGATGGACGAAATCTCTTTCTCTAAAACATCCGGTTTCGCTTCTTGATGTAATAAAACATAAGTCGCAAAGGTGAAGCGTCTAAAATAATAGTCCGCTAGTTTCGGATCACTCTCTGCCGAAATCAAGGCATTTAAACGTCGATGGCTATTGCGTGGAAAATCTCGATAGACACCACTGACGATGAACTCATAATCCGGATCGACTTCGGGTAAGACATGAGCAAGATTGCTTTTCAATATCCTACCGATTGGATTGGCATCGCCAAAAATTCTTTGAGCAAGACTTTCCGCCAATATGATTTTATTGGGGCCCGTCAAAGCCTCATTGGGATCGCCTTGAATAAAATCAAAAGTGAATACATTCAGGACGCCAGTATCCGCAAGCGCAATGTGTTCTTCCTCTATACTTTTTCCATCGACTTCAAATTCGACAACCTCATTGTGGTAGAACCTAAACAAACGCGTATAGGCTTCTACTTCTGGAAAATCTTGTTTGACATAGGGGCCAAGGAGCGCTGAAGTATTGATCCAATTGACATCAAGTACCTTTTCTTTGGTTTTTATAGCATTGGTTTCTACCCGATAAATCCGATCTGCTTTTTCGTGAAAACGATCAAAATTTCCTTCAAAATCTAAATACAATAAAATGAAAATCGCAGCGGTCAATCCAACCGTGAGGCAAGAGAGATTTAGGATCGCATAAGCTGGTTGGCGATACATATTTCTCCAGATGATTTTAAAATAATTTCTAAACATAGTCTTTGAATCGATGCAGATGATAAATTTGAAATAGATCGAAAATATACAGGAAAAAACTACTCTTCCTTCAAAGCTTTGATCGGATTGGCAATGGCTACCCGATAAGCTTGAATGCCTACGGTAACAATCGTAATCAGCAAAATAAAGCCAAGCGTCAACACAAAAGGAAACACGCTAATATTGGTTTGATAAGCAAAATCTGCCAGCCATTTCCGGGACAACCAAAAACCTACGGGCACTGCAATCACTGCAGCGATAACCACCAAACGGGCAAAATCATAAATCAATAATTGCAGGATGGAGGTAATCGAAGCGCCCAATACTTTGCGAATACCAATTTCTTTGGTGCGTTGTTCTGCGGTATAAGTGGCTAGGCCAAAGAGTCCGAGTATGGCGGTAAAAATAATGAGTAAGGTTAGGTAAGAAAGGATTTGTCCAAAGTTGATATATTGCTGGTAGATTTTTCCGAAATTCTGATCCAGGAAAGAATATGCCATAGGATGATTAGGTTCAAACTCTGCCCAAATACTTTGAATTTCTTTTAAGGTACTTTGCAATTGATCAGGCGCTACTTTAATGGCAACTTTAGGAACATCGCCATCTATTTTTTGAAAAACAGTAGATTGAATATTTTCAGTAAATCCTTTCCAATGAAAATCTTTGACGACTCCTACGATGGGCCCTTCGTTATATCCTTCGCCCCTATTGATCAATTCGCCAATCGGATTTTCTCCTAATCCAAATTCCTTGACAAAGGCTTCATTGACTACATACTGATTACTAGTATCTTGCAAGTCTGCACTGGTAAAAAAGCGGCCCGCATTCATTTCCATACCCAAAACAGCCAAATAATCTTCATCCACATTATTAAAATCCAGCAAGGCAGAATGACCGTTTTTTGATTCATAATAATTGCCGCCCATCACTTGCCCTGGGAAACGCTCGGAAACACTTACTTCAAGAATACTAGACTGTTGTAATAGTTTACTTTTTAAAGCTTCAGGCTTGTCCCACATCGCTCTTGTTTGTAAAGGAGCAATGATCACTTGTTCTGGATGGAAACCCAATTCTTTATTTTTCATATAATCAATCTGCCCTTGAACAACCAATAGAAAAACAATGAGTGCCGCACAAACCATAAACTGAAACACCACTAATCCTTTACGTAGTATTGCACTTTCTCCACTTCGAGAATAATCCCCTTTCAACACTTTTACCGGTTGAAATCCAGAAAGAAAGATGGCAGGATAAACCCCTGCCATGAGGCTAGTCAAAAATGCAAAACCAAGGGTAACAATTCCAAAAGACCAGAAGTTACCTCCATTGATTTCGATATTTGCAGTCGTATAATGATTGAAAATTGGGATAAACGTCTCTGCCAAAATAATGGCTAAAATAGCGGCCGCAAAACTTTGCACCATTGCCTCTATAAGCAATTGAGTAGAAGCTCCCCAGCGGTTGGCTCCAATAACTTTACGAACGCCTATCTCTTTGGCGCGATGTGCAGAACGAGCCGTTGCGAGATTCATAAAATTGATGCAAGCAATCAACAACATAATCAAGGCAATCATCATAAAGGTGTAAATGTAAGTCCGATCTCCTCCTGGTTGCAATTCATACTCCAAATTCGATTCTAAATGAATACTACTGACTGCTACCGCATTCATACTGATGGCATTCATATATTCTTCGGCCATCTTTGGATCTGCTCCATCTAGTTGAGCCATCGTAAGCATTTTTCCTTTTACCATTTCATCCATCTTCTGTTCAAACTGTACTCGCTCACTTCCTGGATAAAGTTTTACATAGGTATAATAATTAAACATGCCCGTCCAGGTATCATTCAAAGCAGCTCGTTTTGCTAAAGGCAGGTAGAAATCAAAATAGAAATGACTCGGCCCCGGAGCGGGAGCCAATACGCCGCTGACTATGTATTCTCTTTTATCATCAAACTTAAAAACTTTCCCAAGGGCTTCTGCCGTTCCAAAAAAAGATTCGGCGAATTTTTGACTAACGACCACCTGATCTGGTTTATCCAAAGCACTTTTGCCATTTCCCGCATAAAAAGGCATATCAAAAACTTTGAAAAAAGAAGAATCTACTCTAGCGTATTTATTGGAATACAGCCGTTTTCCATCGTATTCAATCAATGTTTCTTTCCAAGCTTCGGATACTTTCACACTAGCTTTTACCTCTGGAATTTCGTTAACCAATGCTCCTGCAAGCGGATAAGGCGTTATTGGAATTACATCATTGACTCCGTCCGAATTAAAGGCTCCATTGATTCTATACATTTCTTCAGAATCGGCATACCAACGATCATAACTAAACTCATGGCGGAGGTACAAATAAGCCAAGAGACAAATCGCTATTCCCATTGCAAGGCCTAGGATATTGATAAAGGCATACAACTTTTGTTTGCCCAGACTTCTAAAGGCTATTTTGAAATAATTGCGGATCATAAGGTTTGGTTTTGCTTTGGCTAAATAGTAAGAGGTCAAAAAAAAACGAACTACGAATTTTAAATATGATGCTTGGTCATGATGTTTTCCGTTACAACTTTTCCATCCAACAAGCGAATAATTCGATTGCCAAATCCAGCGCAATAAGGAGAGTGCGTCACCATGATAATCGTCGTTCCTTCCGCGTTTAGTTCTGCCAAAGTTTTCATTACATCATCGCCATTGGAGCTATCGAGGTTTCCGGTAGGCTCATCCGCTAAAATAATTTTGGGTTTGTTGACAATGGCTCGGGCTACTGCAATCCGTTGTTGTTGACCACCAGAAAGTTGTTGAGGAAAATGATTGCGGCGGTGCATCATATTGATGCGCTCCAAGATTTCTTCTACTCTTCTTTTTCGCTCCGCAGAAGGAGTCTTGGTGTACAACATGGGCAATTCTACATTTTCATAAACACTCAACTCGTCAATCAAATTGAAACTTTGAAAAATAAATCCAATATTGTTTTTTCGAAGATCAGATCGTTTGCGCTCTGAATAACGAGCCACTTCTTCATCGAGAAAATGATACTCGCCGGAAGATGGATTGTCTATCAAACCCAGGATATTCAGTAAGGTAGATTTTCCACAACCAGAAGGCCCCATGATGGATACAAATTCTCCTTCTTTGATTTCAATATTCACTTCATTGAGGGCCGTCGTTTCGATTTCTTCGGTCTGGTAGACTTTGCTTAGATTTGTTGTCTTGATCATAATTAAGATGTTTATAGTATCCGCTCTGGCTGCGGAAATTTGATTTTTAATTTAGGATTAATTCTTCTTTTTCGTTGTAGTTGTCATAACCTGTAGTGATGACGATATCTCCTGGTTTTAAACCTTCTAAGATTTCATAATAATTCGGATTTTGCTTGCCTACTTTTATTTCTTGTTTGCGTGCTGTATTGGTTTCGGGATCGACAATGTACACCCAGTTTCCACCAGTACTTTGATAGAAGCTTCCACGTGCCAGTAATAAAGCCTCGCTTTCATCACTAAGGGCCAATCGAATCGGAAGAGTTTGTCCGCGTTTGATACTTCTAGGAGGTGTTTGGGTAAAAACCAAATCCACTTCAAATCCGCCATTGCTTACTGCTGGATATATTTTTTTGATTTCTACTTCAAAGGATTGTCCATCAAATTGGAAACTTCCTTTTTGGCTGGTAAAAATTCGAGAGATATAATATTCGTCGATGCGCGCTCTGATTTTGTAATTGGTCAACAGATCAATTTGCGCAATATTTTCGCCCCGCGTAATCAATTCTCCGATTTCTTTACTCAGAGAAGAAAGCTGTCCGCTAATCGGTGCTTTGATCAAAAGGTTGTCGAGGCTCTGTTTGGCAAAATCGAGATTGCGTTCCATCAAGTCAATCGAAGATTCCATCTGACGTTGTTGCATCTCCTGAAACATCGAATCCTTCTCCATCGTCAATTGCAACATTTTTCGTCTGCGCTTGAGGTGATTAAATTCGTCTTCCGACAATTCATATTCTACCTGCGAGATGATGTTGTCTTCAATCAAACTCTTGTTCCGCTCGACTGTTTTCCTCAACTGAGTAATTCTATAATCTACATCCAAAGCTTGTTCGCGCAGATTAAGACTCTGTTGTTCCATCATCACACTTGTACTTCGAATCTGATTGATCTGAGCGACCAAACTAGCTTCTTGGTTGAGATAGCTCGATTGCAAATCTGTGTTTACCAAACGTAAAATGGCCTGTCCTTTTTTCACCACACTTCCATCTTCTACAAAAAGCTCTTCTACCCTTCCTCCTTCCATTGCATCTAGAAACACCGTCTTAATCGGTTGTACCACTCCTGATACCGGAATAAACTCCTGGAAAATGCCAGTTGCGACCGTATCCACCGAGAGCCGTTCCTTTTGCACATTCAATCTACTGGTGCCGGAATCTCTGTAAACGACTGCATAAAGCGTCACCAAAGCCGCTACGGCCAATAGATAGCACCCTATCTTTTTGTAATGCCACCATGGTTTTTTTTCGATTTTCTTATCCATTTTTTTGGTACTTGTTTCTTAAATGAGATCAATGCCCGTGCCAACTCTTGTAACTATTTAACAATCAAATACTTACGCATAAAACACTGTTTTCAAGGGTTCCAAAAATCGTTCATTAATGAACGGTAGGTGTCCGGAAATGAACAGTTTTAAGTCGTCTTTTGTATCTTGGTAATTTGACGGAAATAAAATCATCCATTTTTTTTAAGATTTCGGTAAATTTTCACGTTCTCTCTTTTATGGTCGCTCAAGAGAAAATTTACCGAAATCAAAATTGTTGAATTTATTTTTTCCCGTCCCTTGGCAAAACCCAAAGAGCAATTTTTTCAAATTCCCCTATTAGAAAATGAAACGAACCGAAAGAATATTAGTCGTAGATGATGAGGAAGACATTCTCATCACCCTTCGTTTTTTCCTCAAGCAGCATTTCGAATCTGTCCAGACAGAACACAATCCCAATCTCCTTCCCCGGCATTTGCGCAATGGCGAATTCGATTTGGTTTTACTCGACATGAATTTTCGCAAAGGCGATACGAGTGGTCAGGAAGGATTGGCTTGGTTGGAAAAAATAAAAACCCTGGACCCGACGATCAGTGTCATTATGATCACTGCTCATGGAGAAGTAGAAATGGCAGTGGAAGCAGTAAAAAAGGGAGCCATAGATTTTGTGGTCAAACCATGGCGCAATGAAAAATTACTGGCTAGTATTTCGGCCGCTTTGCGTCTGAGAGAATCGGTGCAAGAAGTGCAACAATTGCAAAGTAAGAAAGCGGTTCTTCAATCAGAAATAGATCAGCAGTATAGTAAGATCATTGGGGAGTCGGAACAGATGCAACAAATCTTCAACACCATTCAAAAGGTAGCAGCTACAGATGCCAATATTTTATTGCTTGGAGAAAATGGAACGGGAAAGGAATTGATTGCTCGTGCGATTCATCGGCAATCGCCTCGACACCAGGAAGTTTTTATTAGTGTGGACTTGGGCGCCATTCCCGATAGTCTTTTTGAGAGCGAATTATTTGGACATAAAAAAGGTTCTTTTACCGATGCTCACGAAGACCGGGTGGGTCGATTTGAAGTGGCCTCTGATGGCACTTTATTTTTGGATGAAATAGGCAATCTCTCCCTTCCTTTACAAGCCAAATTATTGACCGCTTTGCAAACCCGACAGATTCGCAAATTGGGTAGCAATCAATTGCAACAAATCAACATCCGTTTAATTTGTGCCACCAACATGCCTTTGTATGAAATGATCAAAGATTCCAGCTTCCGCCAAGATCTTTTGTATCGGATCAATACGGTAGAAATCACTTTACCGCCCTTGCGAGACCGAAAGGATGACATCCCTTTGCTGGCCGATCACTTTCTAAAAATTTACGCCCCGAAATATCAAAAACCAAAACTTAAACTAGCCAAAGGGACGCTGCAAAAATTATCAGAATATCATTGGCCCGGGAATATCCGGGAGCTGCGCCACTCCGTAGAAAGAGCGGTCATTCTCTGCGAAACAGACGCCTTACTGCCCAGCGATTTTCTATTTCATGAAAAAGCAGCGGATTCTTCCACCGCCTTGTCTACCGATAATCTTAATCTGGAAGAGATGGAACGTTGGACGGTCAAGCAGGCGATCCAAAAGCATCAGGGGAATATCACTAAGGCCGCTAAGGAATTGGGACTGACGCGGGCGGCTTTGTATCGGAGGATGGAGAAGTATGGGTTTTGAGAATCTTTGGAGGAATATTGAATAAGCAATTAGGAGTGTTCAGAAAAAAATAGAAAAGGAAATATTCAATATTCATTAGCCAAATATTGAATATTGATTGGGGGCGGTCAATGCAATGGTTTAGTTTAATTAATCATTGGTGAACCAATACTTCTACACGAATTCGCGATTTTTCGTCAAAATCATTATTTAACATTGGCGATTCGATATTCAATATTAATATCCAGAATTAAACTTCCAC
>CALLVY010000701.1 GCA_938015925.1 uncultured Saprospiraceae bacterium | reverse complement strand
ACAAAATCTAGTGGATAACGATAACCAAAGGAGATTTGAGAGTGTTTTTTCCAAAAAAATACGCGCAGGAAAACGAAGAACTTATTTCTTTGATGTTCGTCGAACAAAAGGCGATGATTACTATCTCACCATTACAGAGAGTACCAAACGTTTCAATCAAGACGGCTATGAACGGCACAAAGTCTTTTTATACAAAGAAGATTTCAACCGATTCACAGATGGAATGCTAGAAGCAATTGATCATGTCAAAACGGTATTGATGCCGGATTATGATTACGACGAGTTTACTCGCCGCCACGAAGAGTGGGAAGCTCAAAAAGCAGAAGAAGATCGATTGGCTGCGGAAGGTGGTGGAGCAGAAGAAACGACAAACGAAGTAGTAGAAGATGTCGTGGAAGAAGATGTTACCGAAGAAGTAGAATCTGAGGATGTTACCGAAGATGATATTAGCTGGTAGTTCTTTCTACTCTATAAAAAAAGCGAAGCACTGATTGGTGTTTCGCTTTTTTTGTTTTAGGGGTCAAGTAATCATTTATCCATTGTTCTTCGAATCATTATCCGGGCATTTTAGTTCGCTTCTAGGCCACCCTGAAGTGTTTATATAAAGAAGTCCGACTGGTACTCTTAGAGCCTAGAAATATAGCGAGTGTAGCATCTGTATGTCCTGCTAAAAATTCCATTATTATTTTCTGAACCGCTCCTATGCTTTTGGATTGATGTAGAAGTTGTTTTAAAATAGAGCGGAGTTTGATTTGATCACGATTAGGCAAAAAAAAAGCCGTCCCGAAACGGGACAGCTTCTACGAACTATTATATTAGTCCCACTTAATAACCTTTCGTATCTGGGTGCCTCCACTTGTACGAATCCAAAGCATATAAGCTCCAGGAGACGCATTGGCCAGAGAGAGGCGGTGACTGTGTTGGCCGGCCGATAAGTGCTGCGTAGGCAGCGGGATATCGACTAAATTTCCGAGACTGTGATACAGTCTTATCTCCACGTCTTCGGATTTTGTCAATTCATATTCTAAGACGAAGTCTCCGCTGGTTGGATTGGGAAACAAAGTCATTGTTTTAATGTTAGCTGGTAAGGGTGCCAGTGGTGTATTGGTGGCATCCACGTTTATCGTTACGATACTATCACAACCATTGGCTGCGGTATAAATTTCTTCAAAGGTGGTATCTACCTGGATGAGTACATTTTCATAAAAGGCTCCTGCAACAATCGCAGTATCTATTTGGGTCCGTTCTGGATTGAGGACTTTTATAGTGAGTTGTGTCGTACTATCACATCCTTGTTCCGTCTGTTTGATAATCACATATTTGCCTTCTTCTGTATAAATATTTCCTCCCAAGAAAATAGAATCTCCTTCGCAGATTTCTTCATAAATAAATTCAAGAGGACTCTCATTTAATTTCAAGTTGATATTGATCAAACTATCACATCCGTTCTGAGAAAAGAACCCGGCAACATATGCTCCCGCTTTGGCAAATTCATAAGTTCCAATTCGGAATACGTCTCCTTGACAAATCGTGGTATCCAAATACATTTCGTAGTTAGGATGTACGGTCAATTGAGTAACTGTGATGCTATCGTAATTTGCAAAATGTACCGTATCAAAAATAATCGCAGATTCGGTATACAATGTTCCCATAAAGGAATCGCCCATACAGACTTCACTTGCGGCAGAATTGTAAACGACCAAATCTCTAATCGTATGGAATATTTCCGGGCTAAATAAAGGCACGTGATAATCCAGGTATACCGCGGAGCTATTGGTGATGATCGTCCCCGGAGGGTTATCCGCCAACTGACTGACTCTAAATTTCACAAAGCCAGAAGCATTGGGTGGCAAATTGATATTACTCAAAGTAAACTTCACAATGCGATCACCATAAGCTTCAAAATCATAGCTATGAGAACTCGCTCCGGCACGGACACTTGTGATGTCCACAAAAGGCGATAATGTATCTCGGATAACCAAAGTCTGTACCATTTCTGGCAAAGTGTTTTGGAAACGAATGTGGTATTCTAAATCTTCATTAGGATCAATATAATGTTGGCTTTCGGTTCCTTTGGGATAGCCTCTTTTTTCTTGTGGAATAAAATTTAAAGCATTCTCCTGACAATCAATCGACACAAAGAAATTAGCATCATCTTCCGAAAACTGGGTGACATACCCTAAGCTAAAACTAGCCATACTATTGAGCCCGCAAGCTTCTATTGTGCTACTAGGTTTACTTTTTCCAGGATGTCCCTTAGCTTGCTCCAACTCTATTCGATAGGTACTGCCATTCGAAGGAAACATTAAGGTATCAGAAGCGCCAGGTTCTAGATCAACGGGGCCCGTCAGAGACATCAAATCATCTTCCATGATAATAAAGTTCTGAACATCTACCATGTCGCCTAAGCCAATATTTTTGATCACAAACTGAATAGAATCACCGCGGCATTCAGAGCTTAGCTCCAGGCTTGAACCATCCCAGTTGGGATCAATTGGTAAGTCTATGGTATTTGGAATTGCCCGAGCACTCATGCAATGCGTTAGCCCTAAGGGTGCACCACAATCTATCGCGACTTCTACTTCAAAACTTCCGCAAGCTCGCGAGTCAACATTGTTTAAATCAAAACTATAAACCAAACCACTTTGCAAGACTCCAGGAATACTACTGGAAACGAAAGTAAAGTAAGGATCTAGTTCTACTTCCACTTTTGCATCGTTGGCAGATATAGATCCTTTGTTACAATAATTGATGTAATAAGTTTGGTTAGTACAGGCCGTCACACTAGCAGAAGACACATCGACTTCTAGGTAGGAACCTGGGATGTCATTGCTCACTGGCAAATCAAAATAAAGGGTATCAAAAGATCCCTGGATAAGAATATTAAAAGGAGCCAAACATGGTTCCCAATTGTAGGTATCCGAAATTAAGCTCAATTCATAATTTCCAGCAGGCACCACGAATTCATAATTTCCATCGGCATCAGTGGTGGTATATATTTCTTCTGTTCCATCTAACTTAACCATCCAATCAACCAAACCAGGCTCTCCAGCTTGAAAAGCACAATTGGCATTGAGGTCATGAAAAACATTTCCTTTGATATAATTGTCATTGATCAATCCATTTTCATCGGCATGGATGACCATCCCGGTAGATCCCGAAAGCATATTATTATTATCATAAGAACGACTTACTCCGGTCATCAGAAAAGATCCATCTTCTCTGACCTGTAAGGAACGTCCGGTTTCTTCTTTCAATGTTCCGTAAGTACGCGACCAAATTTCTCCACCCAATGCATCTGTTTTGATCAGGTAAGTATCACCATTGCCTGCTCCATAACTCCAGGTGGTTCCGAGGATCATCAATTCGCCGGTAGGCAATTCGACCACTGCTTCTCCAAAGTCTCCTTCAGATGCAGTACCATAAGTTTTTTGATAACGGAAAACACCATTGGGATAAGTTCGCAGCAAATAAATATCTTCGGAAGTAAGGCTGGTACTCACAGTCATTCCCACAATGATCAGATCGCCATTGGCGGCTTCGATAAGATCAGCTCCTTCGTCATTTTCGGCACCGCCATAAGACTGTTGCCATATTTCATTTCCGTTGGAATCTGTTTTGAGGAGAAATAATAAATCATTTCCACCTTGGTTGATGGTTCCAGTGACCGCATAACCACCATCCTGGGTTTGGATGACAGCAAAGCCTTCTGCGGTATAGCTTGTATTATAATTGTTGTAAGCCCATTCTACGTTTCCTGCTGCGTCTAGTTTTGTCAGGTAAAGATCTGATTGATCAAAGCAATCTAAACAACCAGTGACAATGACTCCTCCATCGCTGGTTCCTGCGATTCCTCTACCGCGATCAGAATCGGTACCTCCAAGAGATTTGACATAAGTTAGATCTCCATTGGGTTGAACCAATCCAACAAAAACATCTGAAGAAGTACCATTGACATTATAGCTATTGGTAAAACCTGTGAATGCATAAGCACCAGAACTGGTCATCGCCAATTTTACGATATCTTCTGCATCTGCTCCACCATAGTTAAAAATCCATTGAATGTCTCCATCTGGATCAATTTTGGCAATAGTGGCATCATCGGCGATACTGACTGCAGGGACTCCTGTTCGGCCACCTAAGAGGAGACCTCCATCGGGAGTACTAAGAATTGCCCGGGTTTCAGTGAACTCAGGAAAAACGAGCATTTGCTTTTGCGCTGATAAATTGGAAAGTGATAAAACGCAAAGGATAAGAAGTAAAAACACCTCCTTGGTGACTCTTCCTAAGCGAGGAAAAGGCCGATAATTCTGAGAAGTTTGGGTGTTTTTTAAGCTCATTTTTATGTAGTTCCTGATTTATAATTCAAATATCGCCCCTAATTATGTCCCTTTCAAGAACAAAATAGAAAGTTTCCCAATAGAAAACTATCAGAAAAACTACAAAAACCCTTTAAAAATAAGTATTTTTAAGAGAATTTTTCCAATCAAAATCAAAGCATGTACCAGAGTAGATTAGTTGAAGTATTTAAAATATTGGATAAAAAAGATTTAAGAAATCTCGAAAAGTACGTTAACTCCCCTTTTTTCAACACTCGAAAAGACGTAATTGACCTATTTTCCTACCTCCGAAAGCTTCATCCATTCAAAAAAGACAAAGGATTGCACCGGGAGGAAATTTATCAGGCGCTATTTCCCAACACCGCTTATGACGAAAAACTGCTGGGCTATGCTTTTTCCTTTTTATTTAAGAACATCAAAGGTTATTTTGCCTATCAGGAGATGACCGGAAATCCGGTCAATGAGCAAATTCAATTGTGTATTGCCTTGAGAAAACGAGGAGCGAAGCGGATTTTTGAAAGTGAGTTGAACCTCGCAGAAAAGCTTTTGGAACAGCAGCAGCTTCGCAATTCTGATTATCATTATTCCAAGTATCTCATTTCTCAAGAACAGTATGGTATCCATATGGGAAACATTAGAGATATCGAGGAAATCTTAGAGCAACTTTCAGAAAAATTTGCTCACTTCTTTATTTCCAATCACTTGCGGGTGAGTAGTGCGGTATTGACGGCTAAGAAAATACAAATGTCGGATACGCAGACTTTATTATTGGAAGATATCGTAAAGCATGTGGAAGAAAACGACTATAGCCATGTTCCTTCCATTTCTATTTATTACCACACTTTTAAAACCATTACGGAAAAAGATTCTGCGCCCTATTTTTACAAGCTGAGGGAATTGATCAAAACAAACTTTGATTATTTTTCCAATCAGGAGGTTAGAGATTTTTATGTTTTGACTATAAACTATTGTATCAAGCAAGCCAATAATGGGCAGAATGAATTTCTAGAGATTCTATTTGATATTTATAAGGAAGGCCTAAAGAATGATGTTTTTCTAATCTACGGAGAAATGACTCGTTTTACTTACAAGAATATTGTGATGACGGGTGTTCGGCTAAAGGAATTCAATTGGGTAGAAAATTTTCTATTTGAATACAAAGATACAATTGAGTCAAAATATCGAGAAAGTACGTTCAATTACAATCTCGCGATCCTTTACTACAGCAAACCGGATTTCGAAAAAGCCATGCAGCTTTTACAACAAGCCGAGTTCCACGACCTCCTACTCAATCTCCATGCTCGTCGGATGCTACTGACCATTTACTATTCGGAAGAAGAATACGATGCTTTGCAATCGCATCTCGATAGTTTTAAAAATTATATTTACCGACACAAAGAATTAGGTTACCACCGCAATCACAATCTCAACCTCATTCGTTTTACCCGAAAACTTTTACAGCTAAAATCAGATCGCTCCGCGATCAACAAACTCCGCGAAGAAATAAACAATACCAAAGAGATTACCGAAAAGTCCTGGCTGTTAAAACAGGTTAATAATTTTAAATAAAAAAAAACTGTAGGACTCTTTTTCTTCTTGCACTCCACTTAAAATAGAAATGGCTTGGCCAGTACCTCAAGTACCAGCCAAGCCATTCGAAAATTTAAAGCTAAGACTACAACTTCATCATCCGACGCACCAAGGACGCTCCTTTCGTTTCCAAACGATAAAACAAAACGCCATTCGCCTGCAAATCTTCTTCACTCAACATCCAGTCGTGTCTTCCTTTTTCATAAAAACCAGATGCCTCTTTTAGCAATTTACCATTGAGGTCATAGACACTTAATTTTACATCAGAAGCCTCTGGTAAAGAAAATCCAATCGTGGTAGATTTACTAAAAGGGTTGGGTTGGTTTTTATACAATTCCATTTGCGGAGCCAGAGCAGCTTCTCCTGCTACCGTGATTCCCGGAGGCGTGGTGGAACCACCACTTACTGTAGCATTCCAGGAGTAAGTATTATTATTGGGTTGAATATCTCCAAGGATTGGCCGACCTACAATTTCTGTAGAAATGATGGTACCAGGAGCGACTGTTGAAGGCACTTCCATGTTGAACCGAATCGTTTCACACTCGAAAAAACTCAAATCATAAAACCGCCACATGGCCGTATGCGTCGCCGCATCATAAGTCGTAGCTCCCGCTGCCACTGGATCAAAGATCAAACCTGGATCATGGGTGAATAATATTTTCCCATTAATCGATTGGAAGAAATCATTGCAATACATGATTTCATAAAACTGGCTACTTCCAGAAACCGGAGTTCCGGCAATCGCCGTTACCCGCAAATCAAAATTGGAATAATAATCAAAGTAGTAATGGTTATCTAAAGAAACATCGCTGGTATCTAGTAAGCTTACCGGGATCATTCCATCCACCGGACATTTGGTAAAATAAGGTTCTGGTGCTTCTGCTTCCAGCACATAATCTCCGGTATCTACAAAAAATTCATAATAGCCATCTGCATCGGTCGTTACGACCAATCCCAAAGGATGTAAGGTCACCTGAATGCCATCTAAAGGCAATACAGAAGCATCTTCTAAACATTGCTGATCATCACTATCATCATATACTTTTCCGGCAATCAAAACTTTACAAGATAAATCCGGCGTAACTTCTATACTTACTCCGTCAGTGCAAGTGCTGATGTCATTGCTAATCGTCACGCTATAGATACCAGGTGCCAGTCCAGTAATCATCGCCGTCGTTTCGCCGGTATTCCACAAGTATTCAGGATTATCAATTCCAGTAAGTGTCACTTGTGCCGTACCATCTGCATCATCACAGAAAGATTGATTGGAACTAATGTCTATCGAATATCCTTCGGTCACGGTTACACAAGCGAGAGAAGAAGGACAACCTGTTTGATTGTCAATTACCTCCAAGCAATAATCACCTGTTTCGTGAACCGCAGGATTTTGAAGGTTAGAATTAAAACCATTCGGGCCTGTCCAGCTATACTGGATACTTGGTCCGTTACTTGATCCGCTTGCATCTAATACGATGGAGTAATTATTGAAACAATTCAATTGAGAAGGCGGGGCAATAGCAGTCGTTGGTGGTCCGGCTGGACTCACCACTGTTTCATCAGACACTTCGCAAAGCGTCACCAAATCTCTTACGGTCAAGGTAAAAATTCCTGCTCGATCAATATCAAAAACTGGATCCGTAGAAACGATCAAACCGTTTTCATCCGTCCATTTGTATCTTACATTTGGGCCAGTAGAAGAAGCACTTCCATCCACGGTAGCATCCACGGTACACCCTACCTGAACATCTGGTCCAGCATCGGCGGTTATATTTGGAGTGCTTAAAATAGTTAAGTCTAATTGGAGGATGTCATCACAGCCACTGGTGTTTTGCGTAGCAATGGTATACTGTCCCGATTGGCAATAATCTACTCCGGCATAATTAAAGCAATTGCCTTCACAGAGAATGACTGTAGAATCGGTAACGATGGCACCATTGGCTTGTACGACCATACAGACCGTATTGGATTCTCCACAAGTCGTTATTTCTACACAGATTACTCCTCCCAAATCATTGTCCCAACGAACCCTTACAAATCCTCTAGTCGGATCACTTAAAAAAGTAGCACCACTTGGGCCAGTCCATAAGAGTTCGGTATCAATAGGAATTGAGCTACTAAGGCTATAGGTAGAAATGGTTCCTACACAAACACTTGCCGGCCCAAGTACCTCTACTATCTCTGGATCAAAAAGTTCAACCATAAAACATTCCGTAATGGTAATGCAATCCGTAGATACATCCACGCACACTTCTCCCCCATCCAAATTCCCCCAATCGACATGAATCAAATGACTGCCTTGGCCACTGGTGACGGTAGCTCCATTAGGTACATACCAAGTATATCCGTAAGAACTATTGGGAGGATTACTGGTATAATAGATGGCTTGATCTCCACTACAAATGCGATCATTTCCAATAATTAAAATATCAGTTGGCATTTCAGAAATGACTACTGGTAAAGTCGTTTGGCTTTCGCCACAACCACCTCCAGCAATTACTTGCAGGACGCCTTCTGTTTCACCAGCATCCCATTCCACAACAATCACCGAAGCTCCTTGTCCACTAAGGATGGTTCCATTAGTGATCGACCAGCTATAATTCAAACCAGGATCTCCACCTGGAATTTCATATACATAAGCGGTGCTTTCGCAGACGA
>CALLVY010000700.1 GCA_938015925.1 uncultured Saprospiraceae bacterium | reverse complement strand
CCGGAGGTATCCTGGGCGCACTGCTGGGGATTATTTTAACCAATGGGTTATTGGATATTTCGATTTTTGAAAATTATAGTTTTTTGATGAAGTCCGGTGTCTTTATCTCCGCGGTTGCTTTGGGAAGTTTTGCATTGGGGCCTTTTATGCGCATCCTTTTCAATAGTCCTGAAATGCACATTTGGCATCACTCTTATGAACTGCCGGAGGAGCGAAGAACAGGCGTTAATTTTGGTTTGACCTTAGCGGTTTGGGATTATATTTTTGGAACCAATTATATTCCTTTCGATGGTAGAGACATTCGATTGGGCTTTCCAGGGATAGAAGAATTTCCAGATAATTTTGTTAGCCAAAATTTAAATGGATTTAATAATAAGGCTGGGGAATAAACGAAAAATCATGAGCAAGAAAAAGAAAGAAATTGGGATTCACGAACGGTACACCAAAGATCCCGAACAAGCTGCCGATTTACTATGGGGAGATGCTACCCGCAATCGCCGTGGATTTCTTAAGAAAAGTTTTTTAACAGCGCTCGGTGTAGCCTTGGGAGGAAATATGGTTTTTGCCAATAATTTTCCAAAAGAATTAATCCCCGCAGGCTTGGCGCACACCGCTGATCCTTTTTCCTTACCCGGAAAACATCCCGGTTTAGTCATCCTAAACGACCGACCCATCAATGCAGAAACACCTCCCCATCTACTCGACGATAAAATAACACCAGGCGATAAATTATTCGTCCGAAACAACGGCCTGGTACCAGAAAATATCAATTTAAAAACTTGGACCTTGACCATTGAAGGCGAGTCCGCCAATAGTAAAAAAACCTATTCTCTCGCCGAGCTAAAATCAAAATTTAAAACCCATACCTACCAACTCACCTTAGAGTGTGGAGGCAATGGCCGAAAAGAATTTAGCCCTCCGGCCAAAGGCAATCAATGGAGCACCGGAGCGGTCGGTTGTCCAACTTGGACAGGAGTACGTTTGAAAGATGTTTTAAATGATGTAGGGATAAAAAGCAATGCGGTTTACATCGGTTATTATGGCAAGGATACCCACCTCAGTGGTGACCCGAGCAAAGAAGTGATTTCCAGAGGCGTACCGATTAGCAAAGCGATGGAAGACGAAAGTCTAATCGCCTGGGCCATGAACGGCGAAGCGATTCCCTTGCTCAATGGCTATCCCTTGCGTTTGGTTTTTGGCGGTTGGCCGGCTTCCTGCTCTGGGAAGTGGCTGCATAAGATTGTCGTTCGAGATCAAGTCCATGATGGCAAAAAGATGAAAGGCCAATCTTATCGAGTACCTTGCAAACCCGTAGCACCAGGAGCGAAAGTAGAAGACAAAGACATGTGTATTATCGAAAGCATGCCCGTAAAATCACTCCTTACTTTTCCCAAAACGGGTGCCACTATAAAGCTCGGACAGGAACTCCCCATCAGAGGGCATGCCTGGGTAGGAGAGGGCGCGATCAAAGAAGTTTATTACTCGATTGATTTTGGTACGACCTGGCTTCCTTGTGCGCTGGAAGCTCCAGTCAATCGATTGGCTTGGCAGCATTTTAGTGCCAAAGTTCGCTTTCCCGAAATTGGCTATTATGAAGTTTGGGCAAAGGCGGTAGATAGCCAGGGCCGCTCTCAACCCATGTTGTTGCCCGGATGGAATCCTAGAGGATACCTCAATAATGCTTGTCATCGAATCGCTATAAAAGTTCAGTAAACCATGATTTGGAAAGCACCCAAAGACCTCAATGAGGTCGAACAAAAAAACTGGGAAAATTTATTTTTCAAGATGTTGAATACCATCTTGACAATTGTTGGTTTTGTGCTGTGCTTTTGTGTGGGGGTTCTCCTTTACGGATCTTTGCATCTCGATTTTTCAAAAGCCTTTCAAAAAAAACAACCCATCTCTAAGGAGAAAGTACAACAGCGTTTGGATATTTATAGCAATCAAACCGAAATTGATTTGGTGGAGAATGGGATTCACGTACAGACCGGTCTAGTCTATGACGATAATTTTCAATTGATAAAAACGACTTGTACCGCTTGTCACTCGGCCAAATTGATTACTCAAAACCGAGCCACCAGAGAAGGTTGGAAAGAAATGATTGTCTGGATGCAAAAGACCCAAGGCCTTTGGGATTTGGGAGGAAACGAACCGCTTGTTCTCGATTATCTGGCGGCTCATTATGCACCGGAAGAAATAGGTCGCCGACCCGGATTGGATGTGGCTGCGATAGAATGGTTTATCTTGGATTTGAGTAAACAGCAATAATTATGAAAATAAAAATCACGCTTTTCTTTTTTCTAACTTTCTTTTTTCTCTTTCTTTCTTGCGAAACGACCAGGACAAGCTTAAGTAAAGAACAAGAAAAAGAGTACCTAAAAAAAGGCCAAACTTTAGCTTTACAAACTTTTGGCGTATTGGGAGGTCAACTGCAAAAAGCTCTAAAAGAAGGCGGCGTGGAACATGCCATTGGCTATTGTAATACCGCAGCCTATCCTTTGGTAGACAGCCTTTCAAAAGCCAATCATGCCAACATAAAAAGAACGAGCTTGCAGCTTAGAAATCCAAAGAACAAAGCCAATGCATCGGAGTTGAATATTTTGAAAACTTACGAGGCACAGGTAAAATCAGGAGTAGCGCTCCAGCCCATCGTTCAGCAAGAAGGAGCGAGCATTGCCTTTTATGCTCCGATAAAACTCAATGCTTTGTGTTTGCAATGTCATGGAAAAATCGGCGCTGAATTAAGGGAAGAAAATTTGTTGACGATTCAGGAATATTATCCGGATGATAAAGCGACGGGTTATGGCGATGGGGATTTGCGAGGGATTTGGAGTATTCGGTTTCCGGTGGAATGAAAATTTAGGAGAGGAGGGATTGGAAACAATATTTAGCTTACCTTGTTCTACAACTTGATACCTCTTTTGTTACTTAAACGGGAAGGTGCGATTTCTCCGTTCGAATGAAAGCTTTTCAAATAGCGGGAAGAAAACCTTGTAGCGGCCAGAGGCCAATAGCCATCTCGGATGGAATGCAAAAGCATTCACCGAGCCATTTTTTTAATCATCTGCGGATGCTCGGTAAATGCTATTGCATTTTAACCGAATCGGATTTCCGGCCTCCGGCCACTACCCAATACGATCAATACTACGGACTGTATCCCTCGTTTTGTAGCCTCAACATAAAAGACTGAATAGTTAGAATAACAGATTGAAAATATTTTTAAAATGCCAGAAACAAACATCTCCGATTTATTGCGAAATCATTTCCCCCAATTAGCAGAACTTCCTTTGCAAAAAGAAATTGCAGAAGTTGGACAAGTGATGGAGTTTAAAGCTGGTGAAATGATCATGGATTATGGCAGTTACATCCGAATGGTTCCCCTCCTAATCAAAGGAAGCATTAAAGTCTTGAGAGAAGATAAAGAGGGAAACGAACTCTTTCTCTATTTTCTGGAAAGTGGCCAAACCTGTTCCATGTCTTTTACCTGTTGTATGATGCATAAAAAAAGCATCATCAGAACCATTGCGGAAGATGATACCACCCTTATTGGTATTCCTATTAAGCACATTGACGATTGGATGACGCGCTACCAAAGCTGGAAGAATTTTGTCATGCTTTCTTATGATCAGCGAATGAACGAATTGCTCCAAACATTAGATAGCATTGCTTTCAAACAAATGGATGATCGCTTATTGACTTATCTGACCCAAAAATCGGAAGCCCATCAATCCAAAATTATCCCCGTCACCCATCGCGGAATTGCCAAAGATCTGAATGCCTCGCGCGAAGCGATCTCTCGCTTATTGAAGCAATTGGAAAAACTAGGAAAGGTAAAATTGAGTAGAAATCAAATTGAGATTCTTTTTTAAAAATTAAACCTCCTTTCTTCCTAAGTCGAACGGCTAAAAAAACGAAATAAATTAGTGGTGCTCCACCAGATTAGAAATCAAGTGATTCTTGGTTTTGAAAAAAAATCCTCTTGTGTGATCTAACTCACTGACAAGTAGGTATAGATGGGCTTATCTTTGAAATAAAAAAAGATATGCTAGCACTATTGAAAAAAAAATTCCTTCCAGAAAAGATAGATTTCCTTCCGTTAATAGAGCAAGGGGCTTTGATCATTGACGTCCGTTCTCCTCAAGAATTTGCGATGGGCCATGCTAAAGGATCAATTAATATCCCTTTAGGAGAAATCTCCAATCATCTGCGAGAAATCAAAGCACAGAATAAGCCGGTGATCACTTGTTGTCGATCGGGAGCACGAGCGAGCAGTGCGAATGCCACTTTTCAGAAGGCTGGTATTGCAGCTTATAATGCAGGTTCCTGGAATACTGTTGAAGCATTACTGCAGGCTAAAAAATAAAATTTTCATTTGGTTTTTTAGGGTGAAGTTGTTTTAAAATGTCTGGTGAGTGTATAAAAATTGGCTTTTAGTTTCAATTGAGGCTTTTTTTGAGCCGCATAGCCGCGCTACGGGGCGATAAAAAATAGCCTGCCCCGCATTAGCTGCGGGGAAAAGTGAAGCTGAAAGACTTTTTTAGGCACCAGTAAGAGATTTAAAACAACTTCGGTTTAAAGAGGATTGTTTCGAAAGAAGCAGTTCTCTTTTTTTGATTAAAAAACAGGAAGATTTCTTTGCTCTAAAACCATGATGAAAATCACCCAAGCTGTTGACAAAAATCACTGGCGAATGTAACAGGAATCACAAAGCTAAGGAGACATATTGCATAGATTTGTAGTATACTTTTTATTTAACTCCTAAATCAATTCTAATGACTGTAGAACAAATTTATACCGGTTGTCTGGCAGAGGCCGCTTATTATATCGAAAGCAAGGGAGAAGCGGTTATCATTGATCCATTGCGTGAAATTCAACCTTACATCGACCGAACAAAAAAAGACAATACCAAAATAAAATATGTATTTGAAACTCATTTTCATGCGGACTTTGTCTCTGGGCATATTGACCTGGCGAAGAAGACAGGAGCCACTATTGTTTTTGGCCCAACCAGCATGGAAACTGGTTTTGAGGCTTTAATTGCGGAAGATGGACAGGAGTTTAAAGTTGGAGATATTACACTCCGATTGATTCACACTCCTGGTCATACGATGGAAAGTAGTTGTTTTTTATTGATAGATGAAGAAGGAAAAGAAAAAGGATTATTTACGGGAGATACGTTGTTTATTGGAGATGTGGGGCGACCAGATTTAGCGCAGAAAGTAGTTGCGGAATTGACCCAGGAAAAATTGGCCATTCACCTTTACCATTCCCTGAGAAATAAAATTATGCCTTTAGCAGATGATATCATTGTTTATCCCGCTCATGGAGCAGGATCTGCCTGTGGCAAAAATATGAGCAGTGAAACTACGGATACTTTGGGCCATCAAAAAGCTACCAATTATGCCTTACAACCTGAAATGACTCAAGACGAATTTGTAAAAGCGGTATTGGATGGCCTCACGCCTCCTCCGGGATATTTTCCCCAAAATGTACTGATGAATATTCAAGGCTACGAAGCTTTTGATTCGGTGATGAAAAAAGGGAAACAAGCTTTATCTCCTGCGGCCTTCGAAGCTGCCGCGAATGAAACTGGAGCGATTGTACTGGACACCAGAAATGCTCAGGAGTTCGCCAAGGGCTTTGTCCCTAATTCGATCAATATAGGCATCGATGGAAGCTTTGCTTCTTGGGTGGGAACGCTGCTGAAAGACGTCAAACAGGACTTGCTGATTATTACCGAGCCCGGGAGAGAAGAAGAAGTCATTACTCGACTAGCCAGAGTTGGCTTTGATAATACCTTGGGCTACTTGGAAGGTGGAATCATAGCTTGGAAAGCCGCAAAGAAAGAAATAGATCTTATCGAATCGGTTTCTGTTGCTTCCATGCTGGAGAAAATGAAAGAAGAACAACTCCATATCCTGGATGTCCGAAGAGCTAGTGAATTTGATAGCGAGCATGTCAAAGATGCTCAAAATGTGCCATTGGATTATATCAATCAGCATCTGTCAGAAGTGGATAAAAGCAAAACGTGGTATGTCCATTGTCGAAGCGGCTATCGCTCTATGGTGTTCCTTTCTATTTTACGAGCAAGAGGATACCGGAACCTCCTTGAGGTGCAGGGAGGCTTTGTAGCGATGAAAGAAAGTGGCGCATTTCCAATGACGGAATATGTTTGCCCGACTACCATGTTGTAAGCATAGGGATAGAAAAATATTGTTGACCTATATTTAAATCGAGGCTGTTTGGATGCCTTTCCTGTTGATCCTTTGCTACTTGAAAGAATTAGCTAAAAAAATAGTCTCGATTTTTTATAAAAACTTAAAGAGAATGAAAAAAATACTAATTCCAACGGACTTTTCAGACCTAGGAGATTATGCTTATGCTCTTGCTCATAAAATAGGACAAAAAACTAAAATAGAAATTCATCTGCTCTCTATGGTTTCTACTCCACCGAATGCCCTTTTTGATTATGAAGGAAACTTGAAGATGGATGATGGCGAGAATTATGAAAAATTGAATGAGCAACTAGAAGCCCAGGAAGAAAAAATGAACCAGTGGGCAGCAGGTAAAAAAGATATTCAATCTAAAAGCGTAAGGCTTGGTCCGATAGAGGA
Source organism: uncultured Saprospiraceae bacterium (assembly GCA_938015925.1). Classification (GTDB taxonomy): domain Bacteria; phylum Bacteroidota; class Bacteroidia; order Chitinophagales; family Saprospiraceae; genus CALLVY01. The sequence goes on along the minus strand of CALLVY010000700.1, from coordinate 12,003 downwards.
AGGAATTCTTTCCTACATCAAAAAAAAGGACATAGACTTAGTGGTAATGGGGACGAGCGGAGCTTATGGTGTCGAAAAAGTTTTTATTGGATCTCACACTGCCAATTTAGTAATGGAATCGCCTGTTCCAATTATTTCCTTGAAATGTGATCGCTCAGAAATGAGCATCAAAGATATTCTGTTGGTAAGTGATTTTCACGAGCAAAAGAAATTTGACCTCAGCCTGGTAAAAGATCTTCAAAAGATATTCTCCGCAGAGCTACACCTACTAAAAGTGAACACGTCCAAGGATTTTGAACCCCAGCGTAAAGTGATTCAACACATGAAAACATTTGCAGAAGTCCATGATATGCAAGACGTTCAATATCATGTTTATTGTGAAGAAAGTGTGGAGCAGGGCATTTTAAATTTTAGCATAGATAAGGGCATTGATTTAGTAGCTATTGGTACCCATCAAAGAAATGGCATTAGTCAGTTGTTTAAACGAAGTATTTCTAATGACCTAATTAGCCATCTTGGGCAAGCCATTCTTGCTTTTCCACTATCTTAAAACAACCGCCAATTTAAAAAATAACCGATGTCGAATTCAAAACGAATACTTGTGAAAATTTGGAGTGGAATACTATTCCTTTCTTTGACCATTGGCTTAAAGGCTCAATCCGAATTTCCCTATAAACTACATTTAGAACCTTTTACTATTGAAGGCTTAGACGGATTACATGCTTTTGCTTTTGGACAAGTCGATGGCACTTGGGTAATCCTTGGAGGTCGAAGAGATGGGATTCATGCGCGTCAGCCATTTAATGCCTTTCCTGCTGCGCATAACAACACTACGATCTATGTAGTTGATCCAGTAGAAAAGGAAGTGTGGACCGCAGAAGTAGAGTCTTTGCCGACTGGGATAAAGGAGCAAATGCAATCTACGAATATGCAATTTTTTCAAGAGGATAATTTGCTGTTTTTTCTTGGCGGTTATGGGTATAGCGAGACCGAAGGAGATCATATCACTTATCCCAAGCTAACCGCTATTGACTTAGAAGGTTTAATTGAAGACATACCGCAAAACAATTCCATAGCGGACCATTTTACCCAAATAACAGCCGAAGATTTTGCGGTGACCGGAGGAAACTTAGGCAAAATTGGCGAGGAATTTTTTCTAGTAGGAGGGCATCGTTTTGATGGAAGGTATAATCCCATGGATCATCCTACGTTTACGCAGGAATACACCAATCAGATTCGGAAATTTAAAATAAATACCATTGGTGGACTTTCTTATTCCGACTATTCGGCCATAAGGGATGAAGTCCATTTACATCGTAGAGATTATAATTTGGTGCCGCAAATTTTTCCTGATGGAAATTTGGGGTATACTTTATTTTCGGGGGTATTTCAGTACAATCAGGATTTACCTTTTTTATATCCGGTAGATATTCGGTCGGATACTTTTGCTGCGGTCACTGATTTTAATCAAATGCTGAGTAATTATCATTCTGCCAATATCCCTCTTTTCGATAGTTTGGAAAACGTTATGCATACTTTATTTTTGGGAGGAATTAGCCAGTATTATTTAAAGGACGGATCATTGATTAAGGATGATGATGTACCTTTTGTAAAAACCATCAGTAGGGTAAGCCGAGCGGCTGATGGAAGCTTGGAAGAGGTCGCTTTGCCGCAAAGTATGCCCGGTTATTTAGGTGCAGGAGCAGCGTTTATTCTCAATGAAAAACTTCCAAGGGGGACAGCCGATTTGCTAAGCTTAGATCGCCTGGAAGGAGATAGTATTTTGCTGGGGCATGTCTTGGGAGGAATAGAAAGCCCCGCTCAACATCCATTTACTTTTAATAATGCAGCAGTTACTTTTGCTTCCAATACCTTGTTTCGAGTTTACCTGATTCCCGATGCGCTATCTTCCGATGATGCGATCGCATTGCCGGGGTATCATCCGTTCGATATCACGGTTTTTCCTAGCCCTCTTAGCGATTCTTTTTTTATGACAAATATTCAATCCCCAGAATCCGGAGATATTGAGATTTTACTAAGCAATATGGAAGGAAAATTAGTGATCAATCAGTTGCTTGCAGGAGTCGAGGAAGGGAAAAATTTGTTGGAATTGGATGTCTCTGCTCAAGTAGACGGTGTTTATATACTAACCATTGTTTTAAATGGGAAGTACTTTTCTTCGGAAAAAATAGTGATTCAAAAATAGCTTTTTGACTTTCTGATTAATAGGTGATGTGGATCACTTAATCCCATTGAATATTCCAGCATTTTTGTAGTAGTTCAACCAATTTAAAATAGAAATGCCGAAAATATTTACTTTAACTTTCCTTTTATTTATGGTAATGTTCTTTGCAGGAAAAATTACCTATGCGCAGCAGAGCGAGGATTCGATTTCCTTTATCCACCAAGATACCAGCATCCATTGTCTAAAAGATTTTTTAAAGAAAGGGCAGGTGCATGGGCACATTAGAAATTATTTAATGGCTACTTATAATCAGGGGGACCTAAAAAATTATTGGACCAATGCCACCGGAGGAGCTTTGAAATATGAAACCGCAGAATTGTTTGGTATACAGTTAGGGGTAAAAGGAATTTTTACCTATAAAACTTTTTCAACAGACCTCAATGATTTAGATCAAAATACTCAAAAAGGAGCCAACTGGGAAAAAGAACTCTATGACATCAATCGGCCAGAGGAAGGCAAAGACCTGGATCGTTTAGAAGAGCTTTATTTGAAATGGAATTTTTCTAAATCGAATATCACTATCGGTAAAATGGATATCAATACCGGGCCCTTCTTTTTGCGAAGAGATGGACGGATGAAGCCTTTTGTTTATCAAGGAGCTTGGGCTCAAATAGCAGACTTGGAAAAAACAAAAATCAATTTGGGATGGATCACCAAAGTTTCTCCACGAGGGATGACCGAATGGTATACAATCAATGAAGCGATTGGGATCAATAATAATGGCTTTGAACCAAATGGTCATGCTGCTGATTACCACGAAAAAGCAGACAGCAAAGGCATTGGAGTTTTGGGTCTTGAAAAATCAATAGGCGAAAAAATAAAACTGCAATATTGGAATCTATTCTTGCATCATATTACGGATATCAATTGGCTACAGCTAGAGTTTCAACACGACCATTTATTTATAGGAGGACAATTTGTTCACCAAGGAGCACTAAGCCATCAACAAGCATTAGATTATCAGGATCGCTACATCCAACCCGAGGAAAAAGCAAAGGTACTAAGTCTAAAAGCGGCGTATAAACAAATCTCAAAAGGCACCGAATGGTCGGTCGCTTATCTGCACGCTTTTATTGGAGGGCGTTTTTTGTTTCCGCGAGAATTGGGTAGAGAAAATTTTTATGCTTCTCAGGCGCGTTCCTGGATAGATGGTTTTGGTGGTACGGACGTTTTTGTAGTTCAGTTTCAATATACCCCAAAAGCAAAAGACTGGCAAGCTTTTAAATTAGATGCCAAATTGAGTAGAACCAATACCCCAGGTATAGGAAATGTGGAATTTAATAAATACAATATTGGCTCCCATTGGCAGGGAACAATTGATCTTAAATATTCTTTTTTAAAAGTACTAGAAGGCCTGGAATTGCATTTGCTCTACATTACAAAATACACTGCCAATACCGAAAAATTTACTCCTTCAGAAATCTATTACCGAACCAATTTTCACCATTTTAATGGGATTGTAAATATTGCTTTTTAGCTATTAGCACAAAGGCTATTAAAAATACTTCTTGTTGATATAAAAAGTCCCAAAAGGTAAAATAGAAGCGATCAAGACCTTAAAAGTAGTCGCTACATCCCATTTCATTTGCGATCGAATCAAAAGCGCCATTACCAGATAAGCCATAAACAACAGACCATGTGGCATCCCCAAGGACTTTACAACAATCGGGTTGTCCCCCAAGTATTTTAAAGGCACACCTACAAACAATAACAAGAGATAAGAAGTACCTTCCAGGAAAGAAGTGATTTTGAAAATATTTATCATGCGATCTATCTATTTTAACCAAATTTTTTATGAAAAAAGAGCCAAACAAAAGCCTTGCTTCTTAAAACCCCAAATGGCCTGTTTTGTTTAGCTTGCATAGCGCAAGTACTTGCTCCAAAGGTAAGCAAAGAAACTTTATCAAAACCAATAGACCCTTGCTGTTCCCACCAAGCTAGAAAATAAACAAACCCCAGCTCGCTGAATGCTATTGCATTCCAAGCGAAAATGGTTTCTGGCCGCTGGCCACCGTAGGGGGGACTGTTCCACCAAGCCCCCAAGAAAAATAAACAAACCCTAACTCAAAGCACTACAAGTCTTTCCCCCAACACCTTCCAACTTATCCAGCCCCATCGGCACAATCCTTGCCTTATTACTCCCCATTGAACTACAAACGAGAAACACACAAATTAATGCTCCAACGCTACCCTCAACACACTAATGTCATCTACAGCCCTAATCTTTCTATTTTTCCTTTATTTTTCGTGCTTTTAGGCCTCTTTTTACCCAAAACAATGGCCTATGATCCTCCTGCAAACAGTAATAAAAGCCTGATTTACAACAATGAAATCACAGATGGTCTAGCCACCACAGGCCCCGTTTCCCTAAATTACGCCAGCTATTATGGCCAATCCATCAATAATCTTTTCCGCGATGTAGCCATTGATGCGGCGGGTAATATCTATGCCACAGGGTCTACAATCAGCCAAGGTTTTGATGCCGTGGTAGTAAAATTTGACCCCTCAGGAAACTTCCTTTGGGAAACCTTACTTGGTGGTACAGACGCAGAAAACTTTAATGGCACTGACATCCATGACTATGGAAAAATAGCAGTAGACGCTGCTGGAAATGTCTACGTTACGGGAATCACCCAAAGTGATGATTTTCCAATGGCCAGTCCTTTTCAAGGAAGTCGGGCAGGTGGGATTGATGTTTTTGTAGCGAAATTGGATACGGATGGAAATCTTTTATTAAGCTCTTATCTGGGCGGGGCTGGTGATGAAAATTTTGGAGGAAGTGGCGGTATTGCAGTGGCGGCTAGTGGCGAGATCTATGTAGCCGGAAGTACTTTTGATGATGGCTTTTTTACGACAACGGGAGCTTATCAAACTTCCTTTAGTGGCGGAGCAGAGAGTGATGTTTTTGTGGTAAAAATAGCAGCAGATTTTTCATCGGTGGAAGGAACCTATTGGGGAGATGAAGCGACGGATGTGGTTCGGGATTTGGAAATTGCAACAGACGGAACGGTTTGGGCGGTTGGCTATTCCGACCAATCGGGTTTGACTTTAGGCGGTTTTCAAAAGGAGGCCATCGACGTAAGAGACGGAATAATTCTTGGATTTGATAGTGCGCTGGCTAGCCTTAGCGGTAGTACTTTTTATGGAGGAAAATTTGATGACGAAATCAATGGCCTAGCCATCGATGCCAGCGGAAATTTGCACATCACCGGTTCTACTTTTAGTACCAATGATTTTCCCAAATTAGCTCCTTTCCAAGGAACCTATATTGGAGGAGAAGAAGCCTTTGCGGCAAAACTAAATCCCTCTTGCCAATTGGTCTGGTCTACTTTTATCGCGGCCAGCCAAAACGAATCTGGAAGTGATGTCGCAGTAGATCCTTCCGGAAATGTTTACGTAAGTGGGCTAACTTCCAGTACCAATTTTCCCATTCATCGAACCGCCCAAGAAACATATAATACGCTCACCTGCGAAAGCGATGCTTTTGTCTTCAAATTCAATGCAGATGGTTCCAGAGATTGGGCGACCTACTATGGTGGCTGGCAGGTAGAAAATCCATATGGCATTGTGGCCAATAGCGCAGGACAAGTGATCACCGTAGGCCGTACCGAAAGTACCGATATCCCCGTGACCGATAATGCTTATCTAGCAGAAGCCTTTACCAGTGGAGTCAATGCCTTTATCAGTATTTTCGAAATCGCCTGCCCATCTACCCCGATCATTATTCACTCGACAGAAAACGCTTTTTATTACGATCAATTTTGGTGCAATAGCTATAAACGGGCAAGGAGCAACTATTTCCAATCCGACACCTGTACTTTACAATTGATTGCACCACCAGGTTATACCAGCTACAGTTGGACGAAGAATGGCAGTCCAGTAAGTGGTGCCAATGATCAGATCTATTCAGTCAGAAGCCCCGGTTCTGCCAACAGCAAACCAGAGTACCGAGCGATCATCGATTCAGGAAATGATTGCCCAGATGCTTCAACTTCCAATGCACGGATCATTAATTGGGTAAGACCAATGTGCGGCTTTGGTAGTTCTTTCGATCCAAACGAATTGCCCCATCAGGCAAATATCGAAGAAGGATATGAGGATGTCATACTGTGTCCTTCAGAAACGGTAAATACCACGCTCCACTCAGATGGTTTTTGCGGAGCAGAATACCAATGGCAAAAAGATTTTGAAGACATTCCCAATGCTACCGATCCTGCCTACACCGTTACGGAACCTGGTTGCTATCGGGTTTCCACTATTAATTCCTTTACGGGTTGTGAAGTTTATTCTGTTACCAAAAGATTCCTTTTGATAGAGGAAGTTATTTTAAACGACTATTATTTCAACCAACCAGAATCCTGCAATGATCAAGATTCTATCACTGGCTGTAGCAGTGTATTTATCAAGGCAAGAATTCCTACTTGCGAACGCTGCGATGATAGTCCTCGAGGTGGATTAATTTATACTTTTTATTTGAACGGAAATTTACATACTAGTAATACTTATGGCTACGTCAACACTTCTGATCCGGGAACTTATACCGTGGAAGTTTCCAATGGAAATTGTACGCTTAGTTCTACTACTTTAGAAGTGGCTATTCGGCCAACAGAAAAACCTGTTTTTATCCAACCAGCAGTCACTCCTGTTTGTATGCAAAGTCAGGATAGCCTAACCTTTATTATTCAACATCCAGCAATAGGAGATAGCGCTCGGATGCGCTACGATATACCTTATCCTGGCACCGATATTACGACCTATGATTCTCTCATTCGGATAGCGAAGACCGACTTGGTGGCAGGTTGCCTTGATGTTCGCTTAACAACCCGAGAAGGTTGTACTTCCCGGACGGTAGATATTGAGCTTCATGATACTTTGACACCCTTGATCGATGTCAACGGTAGCCATTGTATTCCGGTGCAATTGAGGTCCAAAAATATTTCCAGTTGTCATTTAGATTCTATTTTTTGGTACCTGGAAGATAGTTTAGTTTTGGATAGAAATTATGATGTTTCCTATACTGCGACTTTGCCTGGTAATTATGTGATGAGAGTGAAAAATGCTTGCGGAGATTTCCTTTCCGATACGGTTTACATCAGCGGAAATTTTGTAGAACCCCTAGTCAGCCCTGCCGGGCCGATTTGTTTGCCCGCTAGTTTGTCAGTGGCTGCTCCGGATAGTCATGTGGTGATTAATTGGTACCGAAATACGGCTGCTAATGCTTGCAATACCCATGTCAATAATTTAATCCCAAATGAAAACAATCCTAGCTTGATTGCCAATTTACCAGGCTTTTATTTTGCTACTTTAAGAGATACCATTTCGGGATGTGTGAGTATTTGCTCGAATAAAGTAGAAGTCCAACGGTCGGTAGCGGGAGCCAATATTTCTCCCTCCAATGACATTTACTTTTGTGATGGTACGGGGATTAGCAATGTTACTTTTAACGTAAGCCCTGCAAGTGCTTCTTTTACCTATCAATGGTATCGAAATAATAACCCCATTACCGGAGCGACTTCAAGTTCTTATACCACCAATACCGAAGGAGTCTATCGGGTGTTTTTGGAAAATGCCTGCGACAATGCCTTTACGCCTGTCGTTAGTATTTATGAAGTAGAAAACCCTGAAATAACGATCAATCAACCAGATACCATTTACCTTTGTGGCCCAGATACCATTCGACTAGATACCAATAATGATCAACCTTTGATTTACCAATGGTACCAAAATGACACCATGGTGACTGAAGCAATCGACAGTTTCTTTTTGGCCATTGAGCCTGGAAAATATCAAGTGTATGGAATCAATAATAATACGCAATGTGAAGATTGGAGTCAAGAAATTTATATCATCAATAGTACCCCCATCGTGGCTTCTATTGCCAGTACGCCAGCATGCAATGGCCCTTGTACGGGAACCCTGATCAGCACGGTGAGCGGAGGCATTCCTTTTTCTGGCGGAAGCTATTCCTACGCTTGGGAAAGTGGCTCTAGCAATCCTAATTTAACGAGTGTTTGTGTAGGTCCTTATCGAGTTACAATTACAGATGGCATTGGATGCAGTACGATTTTATCTGGAGAAATAGATGCTGGATTTTCGCTTAATCCAAGCATCGATTCTATCTCCTGTAATACCGCCGATGATGGAAGTATCAGCATTGCGACTTCTGGTGGAGAAATGCCTTTTCAGTTTAGCTGGGATAATGGCGACACTACCAGTCAATTGACAGATTTAGGTCCTGGAATATATTCCCTGACGGTAAGCGACGATCAAAATTGTTCGACTACTTTTACTGCCAACTTATCAGAGCCTAGCCTGATTTCTATTGGGCTTTCTCCAATGGATGCTACTTGTACCTTGAGTCAGGATGGTGCGATTTCCGCGACCCTCTCAGGAGGAACACCGCCTTATCAATTGACCTGGGATAGTTTAGTGATTTTGGATTCCATGATGCTTTTGGCCGGAAGCTATTCCGTGACCGTAACAGATAAAAATGGATGTACCGCAACGAGCAATACGACTGTCGGTGCTCCTACTATTTTGCAAAGTCAATTGACGATTACCAATACCTTAGATTGTGCCAACTCTACGAACGGAGCCATCACGGCTGCTGGTTCAGGAGGAACGCCTCCCTATACTTTTCTTTGGGAAGACGCTTCTAGCAATCCCAACAGAACGGGACTAAGCGCAGCAACTTATTTCATTACCCTAACGGATGCCAACCAATGTCAAATTACAGATCAAATTGACTTGGACCCTGCCGATCTTTTCTCCTTTACAGTGATTGACAGTACGGATCTTCGTTGCTGGGAATCCAATGATGGAGCCTTTATTTTTCAGGTGACGGGTGGGGCAAGTCCTTATACTTATTTTGTAAATAGTGCGGCTGGTAATGATTCTATAATTACGAATTTAACAAGTGGAGCTTATTCCGTTTTTGTGGAAGATGCGAATGGCTGTGGGACATTGACTCAAAATATTACATTGGAAAGTCCGGATTCTTTATCGGTCAGTGTAAGTACTAGTCCAGCGACTTGTCCAGGTGTTGCCAATGGAATAGGAGACTTGACGGTCACCGGAGGAACAGCGACTTATACCTATACCTGGAGCAATGGATTTGATCAAAATAAAAATGATACTTTGATAGCAGGCACCTATTCGGTCACCGTAGCGGATGCGAATGGTTGTTCTAAAAATATTACTTTCGATATTGGACAACCGAGTCCTTTGGTCACTGATTATTCTCTTGTTCACAATCCATGTCAAGGCAATACAGTGGGAGCCGTAGTCGTCCATTCTACTACCGGAGGAACCGCCCCTTATACTTACTTTTTAGACAGCACCGCAGTGGCAAGTAGCAATCAACAATTGGATCAATTGGCCGCAGGAAATTATACCTTGCGGACCCTTGATGCTACCGGATGTGAAATTGCAAATGCCCTTGTTATTTTAGAACCACAAGCATTAACTATAGCCATCAATCTGGATCGTGGAGTCACTTGTGCGGGGGGCGCGGATGCCATTCTTTCTACACAAATCGCAGGAGGAACGCCACCTTATAATTACACTTGGGAAGATGCGAGTAGCAATGACGACCGCATAAACCTTTCCGCCGGAATTTATAAAGTCACCCTCACCGATCAGCAAAATTGTACTGCCATGGATTCTATAGAAATCATGGATGGTGCTCAAATTGAATTTACGCTAGAAAACCAAAAAAACTTGACTTGCTATGACGCGGATGATGGAAGCATTACGATCAATCCTATGGGAGGAACACCCCCTTATGCTTATCTGTACAATACTATTTTGAGTAATGATTCTATATTGGTCGGTCTGGCCGAAAATAGCTACGACTTGCTGGTAGTAGATGCTAATAATTGTCAATCTGATTTGCAGGTGGTGGTGATCACGAGTCCTGATTCCTTGAGTGGAACGGTGACTAGTGTAGCGACTCAATGCACCGGATCAGCAGATGGTGTGGCAACAGTTTTTGCTACTGGTGGTACGCTGCCTTATGGCTACCTGTGGAGCAATGGCCATACTAGCGCCCAATGCGATACTTTGTCTGCCGGCAATTATTCAGTAACGATCACAGATGATCATTGGTGTGAAAAAATAGTTTCTTTTTTCGTAGCAGAAGCACTTCCTTTGGCTACTGATTTTTCCATCAAAAACAACGATTGCAAGAATAGCAATAATGCAGCAGTAACGATCATAAATACTACCGGAGGTACTCCGCCGTATTCTTATTTTCTAGACAATAGCACTGTTCCTCCGGGAACCAGTCAAGTGCTAACAAACTTAGCAGCCGGGAACTATACTTTACGAACCGTAGATAGCCACAATTGTGAAATTTCAGAAAGCCTGGTGATTAGCGAACCGGATGCTTTAGAAGTCGATTTGTCGATCAGCAAGGAACTCACTTGCTTTGGTGGAGCGGATGGAGCGATCAATACGCTGGTCTCGGGAGGAACAAGTCCTTACACCTATCTTTGGCAAGATGGAACAAGCATGATGAACCCCAGCAATCTCGCCACAGGATTTTTTCAGGTGACCATTACGGATGCTCAGAATTGTACGGTCACCGATTCCATTACCTTGCAAGATGGCCCTTTTATCGAACTGAATATTGTGGAGCAAAAAGATGTCGATTGTTTTGGTGAAGAGAATGGTTCTTTTGTTTTGAATGGTGTTGGTGGTACTGCTCCCTATGAATATTTTGTGAATAGCATTGGAGGAAGTAAGGAGCGATTTGAAAATTTAATCCCAGGTGATTATTCGGTTTATACCGAAGATACGAATGGCTGTATTTCTGAATTGGAGATCATCACGATTGGAGAACCTTCATTACTACAAGCGAATGCCACGACAGCAGACGTGCAATGTTTTGGAGAGTCCAATGGTCTTGTCCAGCTTGATGTGGTCGGAGGAGTAGGGGATTATCTTTATCTTTGGAACAACAATTCTGAAGTAAGCCAGGCGAGCGATCTTGTTGCTGGAAATTATATCGTGACCATCACAGATGGCAATGCCTGTACGACTGCTGTCAACTTTACAGTAGGCAGTCCTGCTCCTTTGGAAACCTTGTTGAGCAGTGAAGATAATCTATGTTTTGCAGAGGAAAAAGGAAAGATTGTACTGGAAGAGACGAGTGGAGGAACCTGGCCTTATCATTACTTTTTTGAAGAAGAAATTTGGACGAATCCTGAAGTGCCTTTGTCTCTTTTAGGAGCTGGTCAATATGAATTATTGACGGTTGATGCCCAGGGCTGTCAGTTTTTACAAAACCTTGAAATCAAAGAACCACCACTCTTTACTTTGGATCTCGGAGCGGATATCCAGATTCCTTTTGGCCAAAATGCAAGTTTGGATTTAAGTATTGCTAATGGACGAGGTCTTCCGATGATGCGGATTTCGCCGACTGACTTTTTGGATTGTCAAGAGGAAACCTTTGTTTTTGATTGCCCGAATCCAGCAGTGATTTTACCAACTCGGAATATGCTTTATACGGTAGAGCTGACGGATGAAAATGGATGTGTTGCGACCGATGAGATACAAATATTGTTGGACCGAACAGAGGATGGTATTTATCTGCCCAATATTTTTACTCCGAGCGGTGGCGGTTTTAATAGTGTGTTTTATGTGCAGTCGAATGCGACTATAGAATCGGTGGATCGCTTTATTATTATGAATCGCTGGGGAGGAATGGTGTTTGAACAAACAGACTTTTTGACCAATGATACGGATTATGGTTGGGG
>CALLVY010000699.1 GCA_938015925.1 uncultured Saprospiraceae bacterium | reverse complement strand
TTCGGTACCTCAATACCGATGGTTCCTTTTCCAGGAATCGGTGCAATGATTCGAATACCCAAAGCAGAAAGACTTAAGGCAATATCATCTTCCAGGTTTTTAATCCGCGAAATACGGACACCAGGAGCAGGTACGATTTCGTACAGCGTAACGGTAGGTCCAATCGTCGCTTTTATCTTAGTGATTTCAATTTTATAATTCAGTAGGGTCGCAATGATCTGATCTTTTTTCTGTTCCAATTCTGCCCGATCGATTTCGACTTTCATCTCATCATAATCTTCCAATAAGGCAACAACAGGATGCTCGTAGCTGGAAAGCTCCAAGGTTGGATCATAGGGTTCCCCGTGATTTTGATTTTCTGTAGCAATCAGCATTGGCGGAGAATCGCCTGAGCCAGTATCACTTTCTGCGGCTTCATTGATTTCCAAATTACCTTCCCCCGCTTGTAGGGTTGCTTGTTTTTCTTTAGCCGCTTTTTCTAATTCAAAAGATAATTGTTCCCCTTTGATCGCATTTTCTGCAGCGGGAGAAAGAGGAGGCTTTTCACTGGTTTCTGCTGCTGGTTTTTCTCCAGGATAAGTGTCTGTCTCGATTGTTAGCTCAGGAACGGGCTGACTTTTCGCTGGTGGAGTATAATTTTTTGGACGCAAGCCTGTTGTACCTGTTGGCAGTGCTTTTGCAGCATTCTGATTCCTGGCAGCGGTCGCTGCTGAGGCCGTAGCGGGTTTTCTGGTTTTGGGCAATTGTCCTTTTCGCAGACTGGCGAAAAAGTCTTTAATCTGAGTGAGTAGACTTTTTGAACTCATCTCATTAAAGTTGGGATTAAAGAGCCAAACTCCCAATAAGGCAATGACCAATACAAAAACAAAGAAGGTACCGACATTCCCTACAAATTTGACCAACCAACCACACACATTATCTCCAAAAGCTCCTCCCCAAGGAAATTCTGCTTGGCGGAAAATAAATTCCAACAAGACCGAGAAGAACAACATCACGACCAGCCCGTAGCGGATTACTGGCAAGTATTGACGAAGTGGAATCCGATTGATCAAGCCCATACCAAGCGTACCAAATAAGAAGACAAAGAGGTAAGAAGGTAAACCAAAGCCCCAAAAGAAAAACATATTTGAAATAGCTGCTCCTAGTCGCCCCAACCAGTTTTCTACACCCAGGTCGGAGTTGAATAGTTTGGACCAGCTAAAAGGAGAAAAGACGTTTTGATCTACCTGCCAGGTAAACAAATGAGAAGTGAAGGCAATGAAAAGGTAGATGGCCAAAAAGAGGAATAGTATTCCACCAATTTTTGGAATACGTTCATCATTTACCCCCATCCTTAAAGAGAGCTGTCGCTTATTACTCTTTTTCTTGGCCATTTTTAATTTTTTCCGTGCTTGGTTTGTTGTATTTTCTGTTCGGTAGAGAACCGCAGAATATACCCAAACGCATAGAGCAGACTTAGTGTTTCACAAGTTGTTTAATTCTATGGCAAAGTATCTTAGAATAAAGGTCTAGTCAAATTTGCCAAAAACCAGCTTAAAGTGATTCTGAGAATGACTTAACTGGTTATAGATGGACAAAATTAGGCATATTATAGCGGAAAATAGAAGGAATTGCCCTAATTTATGGAAAGAAGCCCCCCAAATACTAGACGAATCCTACGTGGCATTAGATAAGAATTGGTGGAAGCCAGCTGGGTTCCCATTATATTTGTCCATTATTCCTCGATCCCTTGCCTTAAAGTTTTGTGAAAAAAGGGAAGAGGACTTCTTTTTTGTACTTGAAAGCTTATTTTCATGGAGCCCTCAAAAGGAACAATCGATAGGCTTTGGCCATTCGAATTAATACATTGAAGTAGTTTTTAAACAACTTCATTTCTAAAAGCTTGCTATATTTGATTCTAATTCTTTGAGTAGATGTCTGAAAATCCAACAACAAGTTTATTAAAAGCACTCCGGACAGGAGATAAATCTGTCTTGCAAACGCTTTTTAATAATCACTACAAGGAGGTGTGTAGAACGATTTACCGCTTTGTCTCTGATCGAGCGCAAGCGGAGGATTTGGCTCAGGAGGTCTTTATTCGTTTGTGGCAAAAAAAGGATACACTCGATATCAACACTTCTTTTGGTGCTTATTTGCACCGCATGGCGATCAATGAGGCACTTAGTTTCCTTAGAAAAACGAAAAGACAAGCAGGCAAAATTGAGGAAATAGGAGGAAACCCCATCCCTTCTGCTTATGAAGAAACCGATGGTGAAGAAATTTTGATCCAAAAAGAACTCAAAGATCAAGTAAGTAGTGCCATTGATGAACTTCCACCACGCTGTAAAACTATCTTTCAACTGAGTCGTTTCGAGCAACTGACTTATCGGGAAATTTCTGAAAAATTGGATATTTCGATCAAAACAGTAGAACATCAGATGGGAAAAGCATTAAAAACCCTAAGAGTTTCCTTAAAACATCATTTACAAGAATGGCTCTTTTGGCTCCTGTTTACGGGGCTTTTTTAGGATTTTGGCGCTTTATAACTGCGTAATTCTCCTCGAAAAGCTCGCAGCAGGCTATTTTTTTTGAAAAAAAATAAAAACAGATAGGGGGGATGCTTCCTTCGTGTCGTCTTTAAAATAGAAATAGGTAAATAATGAAAGAATCCGATCCAATAGATATGATCACAAAGTTCCTTTCCGGCAGTATGTCTGGAAAGGAAAAGGATGCTTTTCTCCTATGGGTAGATCATTCGGATGAGAATAAAGCGCTTTACGAGGAGCTTTCGCAGGTTTGGGACTTATCAGATAATTATCAGATCCCTGAATTTGAAACCAATATTGGGGAGAATTGGAACAAGGTGGAGAGTCGCCTGGATGTCGAAGTTGCTCCTGAATTGAAAGTGTTGGAACCCGAGGCAAAAGTTAGGAAATTAGGATTCCCAAAGCAACTTCTACAAATCGCTGCTGTCTTTTTGATTGTATCGCTGGCTGCTTGGTGGTTTATGAAAGGAGATTTTAATGAAAATCTTGATTCGATGGTTTTGGTGAAAACAGCCTTGGAAGAAGTTAAAGAAATTGAATTGCCAGATGGGACTAAGGTTTGGTTGAATGGAGGTAGTGAACTAGCTTATGATGAAGTGTTTGAAAAAAGAAAAGTAGAATTGAGAGGGGAAGCTTTTTTTGATGTGACTAAAAAAGAAGAAAGCCTTTTCGAGATCTATAGTGGAGCTGCAAAAACGGTTGTTTTAGGCACCGCCTTTAACGTAAGAGCTTATCCTAGAGAAGGAGAAGTGGAAGTAACCGTTGTTCGCGGAAAAGTAGCTTTACAAGAAGAAGCGCATCCTGAAAAAACAGTAATCCTGGAAGCAGGAAATGCCGGAGCTTATAAAAAAGCAGCAAAGAAAGTGGTCAAAGAAACGAAAGTCAAAAAGAATGCGGATTCTTGGAAAACGAATCAATTGAATTTTGAAAATGTTCCTTTAGTGGAAGTACTGGAAAGTTTGGAACGCCACTTCAATGTAAAGATAGAAACCGCCAACAGAGATTTATTGAAATGCCATTTTACCGGAGATTATCGAAACCCGGAGCTGGAGCAAATTTTTCAAGTATTAGAATTTGGCATCGACCTAAAAGTAAAAAAAGAAAAAGACCGATACCTTTTAGAAGGTAAAGGCTGTAAATAAAATATTCAGGGGAAGTTCCTGAAGAAGTCCTATAAATGATATTCGAAACCCTCTTTCTTAAGCCAAAACTTAAGAGAACCATGAAAAAGACCCTACTTAGTTTTTTGATTTGTCTACTGATCGGAGCCTTCGCTTTCGCTCAGGAAGCTGGCCTGGAAAAAAAGGTAAGCCTCAATTATCAGAATATCTTGTTGGGGAATGCCTTGGAAGCCATTAGCCATGATTATAATGTCTACTTTTCCTATAGCAAAGATTTTATCCCAGTTGGCGAACAAGTTACCGTCAGTATTTATGACCAACCACTTTCAAAAGCATTGGATGAATTGCTTGCACCAACTAAGGTTGTATATGCCCCTATCGGTGATCAAATTGTACTAAGGGTCAATGACAATAAACCTGTGATCAAAAAGAAGAAGGAAGAGTGGATTGGATCAGTAGAAGAAATGCCTTCGACCTCCACTGTGGAAGTTTATACTTCTTCAAAGCCAGTAGTTACAAAACCGCTGCCGCCAGCCAAAAGACAGGTTCCTCTTCGACCAACACCTTTGATGAGAACGCCCGATTTGGAACAGGTAGAATGGACCGATGATATGTTGATTTTGGACAAAGAGGCTTTAGTGGTGATTCCTTATGAATTACCTCCTGAGGAAGACTACAAAAGAATTGCTCAGTTTTCCGTGATCCCGGATGTTGGGACTAATTTGGGGAAAAGTGAAGAGATAACTAACAATGTATCTGTAAATGTTTTATGGGGTAAAAATGGTGGCGTGAATGGTGTAGAAGTTGGAGGGATAATGAATACGATTAAAGGGGATGTAAAAGGTGCACAAATTGCAGGAGTTGCCAATAAAGTAGAAGGAGATTTGACGGGAACCGATTTGCTAAAAAGCAATGGCAAAAAAAGAAAAGCGGGATTGCAAGTTGCAGGGATTACGAATGTGGCAGGTTCGGTAAAAGGAGCACAGGTTTCTGGTATTTATAATAAGGTGAAGGAAGGGGATTTGCAAGGAACACAGGTGGCGGGTATCGGCAATAAAGTTGAGGGAAATGCAGAAGGCTGGCAAGTGGCAGGAATTTTCAATACGAATCAAGGAGATGCCGGTTTGCAAGTGGCAGGAATTCTCAATAATTCGAGAAATGTATCTAAAGGCCAGGTGGCAGGGATAATCAATATTGCCAGGAAAGTAGATGGTTTCCAACTTGGATTAATTAATATCTCAGATAGCATAAATGGCACGCCGATTGGTCTCTTTAATTTTGTCAAACATGGATTCAATCGCTTGGAAATCAGTAAGTCAGAAACTTTTGACCTGACT